>JBAUMB010000033.1:0-18847 GCA_049578465.1 Anaerolineales bacterium | reverse complement strand
TAAGTCGCCGCCGGTGCCGCCGTTATCATCCGCGCTTACGTTATTGACCGTGATAGCGCCCGTTGATTCGATATCCAACCCATCACCGTGGGTATTTCCACTGAAACTGCTGGTGCCGGTCAACGTGACCGCCATGGCAGAACTTGCACCTGAGTTATCCAATTGAGCGCCATAGCTGTAATTATCATTGGCTTCCAGCCCACCAGAGGTGATCGCTCCGCCGCTTTGAGCGTCCAACCCATAACCTTGATTCCCGTCGAAGATGTTGGCGCCGGTCAGGGTGATCGCTTTGCCGTTCGTGGTGCAGGTGGATAAAAAGGCGTTGCAGTTATCCAGATAAGCGCCGTAGCCACTGCTTGAATAGCCGTTGCCACTGGCTGTCACGCTATTGAGCGTGATGACGCCCGTAGAATCCACTTGCAAGCCCTGATAGCCGGCAGCTGCATTGTTGTAGCTGATAGTGCTAGAGGTGATGGTCACTGGCGCAGCTGTGCTGTTATTACAGACATGGAGAGTATTATTCCAGAGACAATTATCCAGATATGCACCGCCTGCTTCATAATTGTCATCCACCGTATCGTTGGTCAGTGTGATGGCGCCATGCGACAAAACTTCCAAACCCCAATAATTATGAAGTTGATTATTATATATCAACTCGCTATTGGTGATCGTAACTGTGCCGGTGCCATTGGTATTATCAAGATAGGCTCCATATGCAGAATCATGATAAGCGGTGAAATTCGAAAGGCTGATATTGCCACTGGTTTGAACTTCGAGTCCATCCCCGGTACTGTAATCGCCTACGTTCGTGTTCTCCACTGTAAGATTACTGACCGTGACGGCGTTGCCCCAATGGGTAATTTCCAGCGGAACACTCAGTGTGGATACACCAGTAATCCCGCTAGAACCATAAGTGCCGTTCCAGCCTCCCTTGATAGTCAGCGAATAGGGTGCCCATGCGCTGAATTGAGTAAAGCCATTAAGAATGATGGCGGCTCCGGAAGATCCATCTGGTGCGGCATCACTAATCCAGATCGTGGAATTCGTATGGGTCGGATTGTATCCAGCAGTGCCGATGTCGCTAATCAAAAGGGCCAGTGTATTCGCTGGCAGTGTGCAACCGCTCAGCCCACTGTTGTTTGGAGCGGATACGGTGGATGGGCACCAGATCGGGTCGCCGCTGCTGATGATATCCGCCGCGGCTTGCGAACCGAGGGCAACTTTATTTCCCGAAGAATCCAAGACGACTACCTTTGTTCCGCTTGGAACTTGCGAAAGTGAATTGGATGAGCCTTTGTTGGAGCTTCGTCCGCCGCCGGACGACGGAGTCGTTGGTGGGGTGGTGCCGCTATCTGCCAGTGCGGGTACCGTTAAGATAGCGCTCAGCACGAAGACGATCAAGGTACTGGCAGAAAGGATGGAAAACAATTTATTCTTTGACATTCTCTCTCCTTTACTAATAAAAACCGATACTTATAATATACGTCAAGTGGATCCAAGAATCCACCCGCGTTGCCTGAATCAAAGAACACTTTTGAATGACTTGCGTTGCGTCAAAATTTTATATTGACCTCTCTTCCAATTGAAGGAAGATTCAACAATTAGATGCGATATATATCATATCTCAATGACAATGAGAAGGTTATCCATCCAATGTACTATAAAAATTCACTCACGATCTTGATGTATCCGCATATTCAATCATCATATCCTTGGGCGATACTTTGATTCCTTTGAAGTTCTTAAACGTCAGATCGCGAAACTTCAAGCCGCGCGCTTTGCAAAGTCGCTCGAACAGCGCATGGTAGCTGGCGGGAATTGCCTTTTCCCAATCGAGTTGAAGTTCTTCCGCAATGGGCCGGAGCGATTTTAACTTGCCTTCGATCTCGACGAAGTTTCCATAAGGCAATTCATCGAACATGATCTGAGTTCCCTTATATTTAAAAGTCGTTCTATATTTCTCGTAAATAAAAACGACTTCGTATCCGAGCGCCTCGATGAACTGCTTGGCTGAATCAAAATCATTGGCGACGAATTCAATCTCGCGTCGGGTCAAGGCTCCTTTGATCTGCCGGCTATTATCTTTATAAGTCAAGCGGACAAGATCATCTTTTCGCAATCGCAGGACGCGGCCCGCGCGCATCAAGTCTCCCTTGGAAGTATCGAATCGTAAATTGACCTCAAATGTGCGCGGTTGAATCAAACTCCAGCCCCCACCGGCTTTCAGCCACCTCCCCCAAATCCGCAAAAGTATATTTTGCAAATTTCCATTTCCATATTTGCGGATTTGGGGGAGGCTGGGAGGGGGGGTGCGAACACAAAACTTGACTTCAGTTTCTGTGGGTTGTTCCTTCATCTGAATATTCGATAACAGATTTCTATTTTATTCATTGCCGTGATGGCGGTTCAAGCGCGCATACATGGATTTGTTATTTTTATAGAGATTCAAGAACTCGGCGAAGAGTTCATCATAGATGGCTCGGTTGGCGGGATTCGGTTCAAACACGTGGTTGACCGCAACGGTTTTATGAATATCATCGAACGTCATCAAGCCCAAGCCAACGATTGCAACGTAAGCCGCGCCGCGGCTGTTGGCGCGGATCGGATCTTTCATTTGACGGATAGGACGATCCAACACATCCGCCATGATCTGGCACCAGATGTCAGCTTGCGCGCCGCCGCCAATCATGTTAATCGCTTCAAAGCGATGATGCGTGAATTGCTCCACACCTTGCAAGAGCCAACGCGAATTGTACGCGACACCTTCCAGCACCGCGCGGATAAAATGCTCGCGCTTAGTGCTCAATGAAACGTTAAAGAATCCGCCGCGCACCGTTGAGTCTTCGATCGGTGTCCGCTCGCCGTACAGCCAAGGCGCGAAGATGACGCGGTCGCTGCCAGCCGGAACGCGTTCCGCGATCTGATCGAAAATAATCAGCGCATTTTCCGGCGCCTTTCCGGTCGCTAAGTCATCGTCCGGAAAGATCAAGTTATCGCGTAAGTGAAGCACTGCGGAGCCAGCGGATTCCTGTTCGTTCAAAACAGAATAACGTCCCGGTATCGCGGATGGAACCGCCGCCATATTGTGATCGATGTCCGTTCCCTTTTTGGGGACGAAGCAGGAAAGCCATGACGAGGTGCCTAAATATAAATGTGCATCATAATCGTTTACTGCGCCGGAACCAATCGCGGCCGATTGTGTATCACCGGTTCCCACAACTACTTTCACATCCTTGGAAAGTCCAAGTTCAGCGGCGACTTCCGGCTCGATGGTTCCGAGAATATCGATGGATTGTTTCATATCTGGAAGTTTATTAACATCCACACCGATCATTCCCAAAAGTTTTTTATCATAATGAATATGGTTCGGATCGCGGTTATCTGTGGCCCATAGCAACAGCGATACATCATAGGATGACGCGAATTTGCCGGTTAATTCTAGATTCAAATAATCCTTCGGCTCAAGAAACTTATAAGTGTCCCGATAAATATCCGGCAATTCGTTTTTGATGAACAGGATATGAGCGATGGAATCTTTGCCTGAATGAGCAGGAGCGCCGCCGGTGAGATTCAACCAGCTAAGTAGTTTGACAACATTGTAACCCTGAATTTTTATCAGACCATCCGTAATCTTCTCGATGTATTTTGCGCCGCGCGTATCCATCCATGAGACCGCGTTCATCAGTGGACGACCGTTCTTATCTACTGCAACTGTGGTTGACCATTGGCTGGTGGCGGAGATGGCAACGATATCTTGCGCGGGCACAAGATGGCGCGCGATCAAACGTTTTGCGGCGCTCTTGACCGCATTCCACCAATCGCTTGGCTTTTGTTCAGCTCCGCCATTTGGCAGGAAAGAAATCGGGGTTGACTCGAATTCATGCATCAGCACTTCCCCTTGCATATTGACCAGCGAAACTTTAGGACCGGATGTTCCGAGGTCGATGCACAAAATATATTTATTCTCCATCAGTGTTATTCCCTTCGAATAAAAAATTGGAAGGTCTCACGCGACCTTCCAACAATTCTATCACCAAGTATTTTACGCGAAGAACTTATAGGATGCTCAATAGAATTTGCCTTTGTTCTACAGTCTCGCCTGCTTTCACTTTGATGCGTTCCACTTTCCCAGCGCGCGGCGCTTTCAGTTCGTTTTGCATTTTCATCGATTCAAGGATGATCAACACTTGACCTTTTTCAATTTGCTGGCCCTCCTTGACTGGAATCGCAACCACCAGACCGGGCATCGGAGCTTTCAATTGAAACTCACCGGACTCCTGAACTTTGCCGCCCGCTGAACTCTTCAGGCGTTTCTCGCGTTCATCCTCCACTCTTACCGGATACTGCTTTCCAAATAAAAGCACCTGCCATTCATCTTCCACGGCGTACACGTAGGCTTCATAAGACTGCCCATCGATCAGCATCGAATAAACCGGCTGTCCGTTCACTGATTCAAAATCCACTTCAAAGACTTTATCGTTGATGCTGACGTGATGATCATCTACGATATCAATCGCAAACTCTTTTTCATCAATGGTGGTTATATATTTCATATCCGCTCCGGCTTATCTGTGCAGGCGTTCCCAGCGTCCGACCCATTTCCAGTTGCTCGTATCGCGTTCGTTGCGCATGACGAATTGCGCGGCACGTTCCGTTTCGTGATGAGCGACCAGTGTCGCAAAGACCGCCGCGATTTCCGGATGATGCGCCTCACGCGCACCTTCCGTTTCGGGCATCGCGAAGCGTTCTTCGACGAAGCGCGTATCATATTGTCCCGCCATAAAGCGATGACTGTCCATCATGGTTTGATGGAACGGAATATTTGTCCGCACGCCGACGATGCGATACTCTTCCAGCGCGCGGCGCATCCGCAAAATGGCCTGACCGCGCGTTTCGCCCCACACGATTAATTTGGCGATCATCGGATCATAATACGGCGTGATCTCAAAGCCCGGATAAACGCCGGTGTCCACGCGCACACCGGGACCGGTGGGTAAGAGGCTGTGAGTAATTCGTCCAGTGGATGGCATGAATCCTTTATATGGATCTTCAGCATTGATACGGCATTCGATGGCGTGTCCGCGAATCACAATATCCTTTTGTTTGTAACTCAACTGACGTCCACGCGCGATGCGGATTTGTTCCGCAACGATATCAATGCCGGTCACCAGTTCAGTGACAGGATGTTCAACTTGTAAGCGCGTGTTCATTTCAAGGAAATAAAAATTCTTATCCTTGTCCACCAGAAATTCAATCGTTCCGGCATTGACATAATCAACAGACTGCGCCGCCTTGACTGCCACCGTTCCCATTTTTTGGCGAAGTTCTTTATCCATGATCGGCGAAGGCGCTTCTTCGATCAGCTTTTGATGGCGGCGTTGAATGGAGCAATCTCGTTCCCCCAAATGAATTGCATTGCCATGCTGATCGGCAAGGATTTGGATTTCGATATGGCGCGCGCCCTCGACTAGTTTTTCCAAATAGACATTTCCATCGCCGAACGCGGATTCCGCTTCGCGTCGCGCGGATGCCAGCAGGGCCGGCATTTCCGCCAGCGATGTCACCTCTCTCATTCCTTTTCCGCCGCCGCCTGCGCTGGCTTTGACCAGCAAAGGAAATCCGATCTTGGGTGCCTCTGCCAGCAACTCTTCATCTCCCATTGCGCCTGTGCCTTCAGTGCCAGGCACAACCGGTACCCCCGCAGTCATCACTGTGCGGCGTGCGGCCATTTTGTCGCCCATTGACGCAATTGCCGAAGGCTTCGGACCAATGAAAGTGATACCGGCATTGATGCAAGCCGCGGCAAATGCTTCGCGTTCCGCTAAAAAGCCGTAACCGGGATGGATCGCATCGGCTCCACATTTGAGGGCGATATCAATGATCTTGTCGGCGCGCAGATATGATTCGCGCGAGGGCGCGGGACCCAACAAATAAGCTTCATCTGCATAACGAACATGCAGGGCACTGCGGTCGGCTTCGGAATAAACGGCAACGCTGGGAATTCCCAATTCGCGGCAAGCTCGCAAGATGCGCACTGCGATCTCGCCGCGATTTGCAACCAGGATTTTATTGAACATCGTTGCTCCTCATCTTATAACGGATTGTTGCCATGCTTCTTGGGCGGATTTGTCTCGCGTTTGTTTTCCAACATCTCAAGCGCGTTAATTAAACGCGGACGTGTTTCCTTGGGCTCGATCACGTCATCAATATATCCGCGCTCCGCCGCTACATACGGATTAGCAAACTTCTCGCGATATTCTGCGACCAATTCTGCTTTTCTTTTGACCGGATCATCAGCCTTATCCAATTCTTTACGGAATACAATGCTGACCGCGCCATCCGGACCCATCACTGCAATCTCTGCCGTCGGCCACGCCAAATTGACATCGCCGCGAATGTGTTTCGACGACATCACGCAATATGCGCCGCCATAAGCTTTGCGCGTGATCACTGTCAGCTTGGGAACGGTCGCTTCGCAATAAGCAAACAACAGCTTGGCTCCGGAGCGAATGATTCCGTTATGTTCTTGATGCGTTCCCGGTAAAAAGCCGGGCACATCTTCAAAGGTAATGATAGGAATGTTAAATGAATCTAGGAAGCGCACAAAACGCGCGGCTTTTTCACTGGCATCGATATCGAGCACGCCTGCCAACACTGCCGGTTGATTTGCAACGATGCCCACCGAATGTCCGCCGAGCCGCGCAAATCCGATCACAACATTCGCCGCAAAGTTTTCCTGGACTTCATAGAATTCGGCATTATCCACGATCAGGCGGATGACTTCTTTAACGTCATAAGGCTTGTCCGGCGACTCCGGAATAATATTATCAAGTGCGTCTTCCATCCGTAAGGAATCATCTCCGGTTTGAACAAATGGCGGATCTTCCATATTGTTTTGCGGAAGATAACCGAGCATCTTGCGTATCAAATAAAGTGTGTCCGCTTCGCTATCTCCGGCAAGATGACAGACCCCCGATCTTTCTGAATGAACGCTGGCGCCGCCCAAGTCTTCGAATGAAACATCTTCGTGCGTTACGGTCTTGACCACATCCGGACCGGTGACGAACATATAGGACGAATTACGCACCATGAAAATAAAATCGGTGAGAGCCGGAGAATAGACTGCACCTCCAGCGCAAGGTCCCATGATGGCGCTCAGTTGCGGGATCACACCGGACGCAAGTGTATTGCGTAGAAATATATCTGCATAACCTCCGAGCGATACCACGCCTTCTTGAATGCGCGCACCGCCGGAATCATTTAATCCGATCACGGGTGCGCCAGCTTTCATTGCCATGTCCATGATCTTACAAATCTTGGCGGCATGGACTTCGCCTAGTGATCCACCGAACACCGTGAAATCTTGCGAGAAAACGTAAACCAGCCGGCTTTCAATCGTTCCCCAGCCGGTTACCACCGAGTCGCTGAGAAATTTCTGTTCATCTAAATTAAAGTCATGCGTGCGGTGTTCGACGAACGCGTCCACTTCGCGGAACGAACCTTTGTCGAGCAATAAGTCAAGGCGTTCACGCGCGGTGAGCCGTCCTTTTTTATGTTGCGCTTCGATACGCGCCGCACCGCCACCGAGCCGCGATCTGGCCCGCATTGCTTCAAGTCGTTTGGATTTAGGATTCTCGTTCATAAGTCTCTCTTTCAAAATAGATTTTGTTCGGGTCGAGAACAACAAGGATTGTAAAAACTAACAACTTACAAGCGATCACGAATGACGCCACATACTATTAACCCGTTAAAGTCCAAAACGTGCCGGTGATACTAATGGCATTTGTTCGATATCCAATGTCATCTTTCTAAATTGCTTCCCGTTTTCCAGACGTTTTTGTGCGGCAGCCGCGTCTTTCAATGGAACAGAATAACTTTCATATCTTGTTGTCTATTGCTTATTATTTAAGATTCAATTCCGCGCGGCTAATGACCAATCGCTGAATTTCACTGGTGCCCTCATAAATTTCCGTGATCTTTGCATCGCGGAAATATCGTTCGACGGGCAATTCTTTGCTATATCCCATCCCGCCGTGGATTTGCACTGCAGCGTGCGCGCAGAACATCGCAGTTTCGGATGCGAACAATTTTGCTATAGAAGCTTGCATGGTGAATCTTTCGCCGGTTTTCTTTGAGCGTTCTTTCGCCATCGCGGCATTATAAACGAGTAGCCGCGAGGCTTCGATGCGCGTTTTCATGTCTGCGATCTTAAAACCAATTCCCTGAAACTCGCCGATCTTTTGACCAAAGGCTTCGCGCTCCCGTGCGTAAGAGACGCTGGCTTCATACGCGGCTTCTGCAATACCCAAAGCTTGCGACGCAATTCCGATTCGTCCAACATCGAGAACGGTCATCGCGATTTTGAATCCATCTCCTTCTTCGCCGAGACGATTCGAAATCGGCACGCGGCAATTTTCAAAGATCAATTCGCTGGTGGCGGAAGCACGGATTCCAAGCTTCGGTTCTTTTTTGCCGCGTATAAATCCCGGTGTATTTTTCGCATCGATCAAAAACGCACTGATTCCCTTTTGTTTTTTTTCCGGATTGGTAACCATAAAGACTAAAACAAAATCCGCAACAGGACCGGATGTGACCCAAAGTTTGCGCCCATTAACCAGATAAAAATCTCCGTCACGCGTGGCGCGGCTTTTCATCGTTCCGGCATCCGAGCCGGACATCGGTTCGGTCAACGAGTACGCGCCGATGGCTTGCCCCGAGGCGATCGGTTTTAAAAATTTCTGTTTCTGTTCTGCGGTGCCGAATTTTAAGATGCCGTGACAATAAAGCGAATTATTTACCGACATCACCACACCATGTGATGCGTCGGCTTTGCTAATCTCTTCGAGTGCCAGCACATAAGATAAAGTGTCCATGCCTGCGCCGCCATATTCTTCAGGGACTTCGATGCCCATCAATCCCAGCGCGCCCATTTTCTTGACAGTCTCATACGGAAATTCGCCGCTTTCGTCGAATTGCGAGGCAATGGGCGCGATCTCTTTTTGTGCGAAGTCGCGAGTGGTATCGCGAATCATGAGATGTTCATTGCTTAGGGGAAATAAAGCGTCGCTCATCCGTACCTCCAAGAAAATAATCTATTGCGATTATACCGCCAGCTGATACACTCACGTACTCAAACGATATGGATGTTGATTAAATTATTGAGTCCAAATTTGTTTTGAGAATAATTTGTAGTAAAATGTGACGCTTATAGGAGCATCATAGAGAACCTTGCCCGCTTACGTCGTTGCTACGACATTTTCGTGCAGTGATTGCACAACCGCCGCCTGTTGAGGATCAAACCTCAGCGAGGCGGCGGATGTAGTTAACAAGACTCAGTTTCCAGTCGCAAAAGATGCGGCTAGGAAGCTGGATCAAAAATAAATCACAAGGAGAAGAATGACCGGTAAATATTTTTCCTATCTTTCACCAAAGCTCGAAAGTCGCCCGCATCCTGAGAAAGGCAATTGCGGCGTGTTTGCGTGCGAGACGATTAAGGAAGGCGAATTGCTTTCATTATGGGGCGGGAAGATTCTTTCCGCAGATGAGATCGACCGCAAGATGGAAAATTTCACACAACAGGTCTTGCAGATCGAAGATGGATTCTTTTTGATGACTCCTGCAATGGAACCGTCCGATTGCTTCAATCATTCATGTGATCCGAATGCCGGATTAACCGGACAGATTGGATTGATCGCGATGCGCGATATTGAAGCGGGCGAGGAAATTTGCCTCGATTACGCCATGTGCGATGGATCGAATTATGATGAGTTCGATTGTCAATGCGGCTCGCCGAATTGCCGCGGACGCGTCACCGGTGAGGATTGGAAACGCACAGAATTGTGGGAGCGCTATGAAGGATATTTCTCGCCGTATCTTCAACGCCGCATCGCCGCTTTAAGAAAAGAGGTTCATCAAAAACAAAAAGTCGCTGCTTAATTATTTTTCTGCGCGCATCTTTTTCATCGCGCTTGGCTTGCGGCTAATCCCCGTTATTTTAGCGCGCCAATTGGCAATCGGCTTGGATGATATGTTTCAGTATGATATGCTGGCGCGCAGTCTTGCTTCTGGAAATGGATTTCGCTGGTATGCGCCTGCGGATTTAGCGAGCCTTGCGCCGTATCTTCATCTTGACCTTGTGAATCTGACCCTTGACCCACGCGGCATGTTGACCACATTTCGGGCTCCGTTATATCCGGCTTTTCTTGCAATCATTTATTATTTCAATGGTATCAATGCGGATCGTTTCTTTGCTGCCCGCCTTGCACAGACCGTGCTGGGCGCGTTGCTGGCTCCGTTGACATATTTCACAGCCTCCCTCCTTCTCCCCCAAAATTCCAAGAATTTGGGGGGAGAGCAAGAGGCGGGCAAGAATGAAAAAGCCGCAAAGATTTCTGGATGGATGGTTGCGGTTTATCCGATGTTTTTGATTTTCCCACTAGCACTTGCAACAGAAAATTTATTTTTTCTTTTGGTTCTTGCTAGTGTTCTTGCGCTTCTCAAACTCGCCGAACATTCCCAATTCCCGATTCCCAATTCCCGACTCACGATTTGCTATTCTGTTCTTTCCGGCTTTCTACTCGGCTTGGCGGCGTTGACGCGTTCCATTATTCTTCCTTTTGGCGCGCTTGCTATTTTATGGATTTGGTTTATTCTCAAACAGTGGCGCGGCGCGATTCTTTCAGCTTTGGCTTTGATTCTCACGATAACGCCGTGGATCGTCCGCAATTCTTTAATCGAGCATAGGTTGTCGGGCATTGAAACTTCATTAGGTTATAACCTATATGTCGGTTATTATCCGCAATCCAGCGGAACGTTCGCGTTTGGGCCATCACTGGATCTGCTTTCAATTCTTAATGATAAGACCCGCGATGAAGTCGGCACGCAGAAAGCGATTCAATTCATTGAGCAGGATCCGGCGCGTTTTCCCGTGCTGGCTGTGAATCGCTTAGGATATTTCTTCGACGTGGAGTGGCGCGCCTTTACTTATTTTTATGTCAACGATTATCTTGGTTATATCCCAACTATATTTTTGATTCTTATTCTACTAATTTTAGCATTGCCCTTTATGGCAATTGCTGTTTCGGCGGCATATGGCTCGGCTTTGCTTTCATGGAATCCACAAACAATTTTATTGGCATTGCTTTTTATAGGATATTTGCTTCCGCACGTTTTTATCTTATCCGAAGAACGTTTTCATCTGACGTTGATCCCATTCTTTGCCATCCTCGCGGCGGGCTTCTGGACGAATGGCATATCCGCCCTCAAAGCTCGCGGCAAACTACTCGTCGCGATCTCATCTCTCGTCGTTTTATTGTTGCTGGTGAATTGGGGCTTTGAACTGGCACACAGCGGATATACAATTCTTCAAATGCTGGGACCGAACGGGAATCAACTTTATCTTCCGTATTGATGGATTTTATTTATGAAAACTTTGCTCGGTGAACGTCTGCATTTTGATTGGAAAATCGTAACCGTGATTATCGTCAGCACTTTGCTGCTGATCATAGATTACTATAATCAATTTACGTCCAACAAAGATTATGACCGCACCATCCTTTATCTAGTCATTCCCATGCTAATCATCGTTTTGATTTTCCGCGAAGATCCTCGTGGATACGGTTTCACTTTCGGCGATTGGAAGGCTGGCATTATTCTGACTTTGATTGGCATCGCGGTCATGGCAATTATCTTGTGGTTTGTTGCGCGGAATCCCGCTATGCAATCTTATTACAAATCACAAGTCAGCGGTTTGCCGTGGAATACATTCCTCGATTTATTTGGCTGGGAATTTTTCTTTCGCGGTTTTATTTTGTTTGCGTTCGTCCGAAAATTCGGTGCGGAAGCCTTGTGGTTGCAGGCCGTGCCATTTGCGTTGGCGCACGTCGGCAAGCCGGAAGTCGAAACCTTATCTACGATCTTTGGCGGCTTTGCTTTCGGATGGGTTGCCTATCGGACGCGCTCGTTCGTTTATCCGTTTTTGATCCACTGGTTTGTAGCATCGTTTACAATTGCGGTCGCGGCAGGCTTAATCCATGGCTGACTTTACGCTTCGTCCAGCAACTGAAAATGATTCTGCTCTGATCAAGGATTTGATTCACCGCGTCGGGATCAACCCGATGGACTTGGATTGGCATCGGTTTGTGATTGCCGTTGACAGGTCCGGGAAGATGCTGGGCTGCGGGCAGTTGAAGCCGCACGGTCCGAATGTGATCGAGTTGGCATCTATCGCAGTTGAACCGCCATATCAGCATCAAGGCATTGCACGCGTCATCATTGAGCATCTGATTGCAAACGGTCCGCGCCCGCTTTATCTGACGTGTCGTGCGCGGCTTGGATCATTTTATGTGAAGTGGGGATTTCGTCCCATTGAGCCTAGTGAAATGCCGCCATATTTTCGCCGCTTGGCGCGCCTTGTAAACGTCGTCGGCGCGTTCATGAACGAGAAGATGCTTGTGATGAAGTTGATGTAGAATCAGATTATGAAAAATATACTTTACGTTTTGATCGGATTGATAGCGGGCTTTTTGCTTGCCGCGATTCTTCTCATCGTGACGCGTCTGCCCGCCGGTCAGCCGGTCACGCTGGAAGCGGCTCCGACCCAAGCTCCAATTGAGATTCAAATTATCGGCGATGTGGTAAAGCCGGGCGTGTATGCCTTGCCGGATGGGAGTCGCGTACAGGATGCGGTGGACGCGGCAGGCGGATTGGAAGCGGATGCCGATTCAAATTCTGTCAATCTTGCCGCGCGGCTGGAAGATGGACAGCAAATCAATATTCCGTCGCTAGGTGGCAGCAGCGTCGTTTCAACAGTGTCAACTCCAACCCCACTTTTTCGCGTAATTTCAACTTCGACTCCCTCCACTTCAGCCACTACCACATCCGGCAGTCTGGTGAATATCAATACGGCAACTGCTCAGCAATTGGATGCTTTACCGGGGATCGGTCCGGTGACCGCGCAAAGCATCATAACCTATCGTCAACAGCATGGACCGTTCCAACACATCGAAGACATCATGAATGTGCCGGGGATTGGGCCCATTACATTTGATAATATGCAAAATAAGATTACCGTTGGTCCGTAGCGTTAATTGTTAAAAAAAGATTTCGCGCGATCACCAGTCTCAATACTTTACTATTTTCCCTTCTGAATGCGCGTTGAACTCGATTTAAATTGTTATCACTTTATCCGCCTTCATCTGCGCTTCAATAATGTCGGGCATGCCGCCGACGATACCAACCTGAACATCCTTCAATAAATTCATCGCTTCGAGACATGTCGAGCAGATGATGAGGCGCACTCCTTTGCGCTCCAATTCTTTGAGTGGATTCAATACTGGCGAGCCTATGACAGTTAATTTCACGCCATCTGTATAAAAGCAAATCACCTTCGGCAATTCATTGGCCTGTAGGAGCAGGTTGAAATATTTTTCAATTAACTTCAAGGGCAAGTCTGCCAATGAAGATTGTCCCATTCCATAGCGGGTTACGAGAATCACAGTGTTATTCATTTTTCTACCTCCTCGGATGTTGATGGCGTTTGATTATATTCGTCGAGCAATTTTTGCGCATCCGCGGTTTGCGTTTTGGGGACAAAAATTTGCACGCGCGCCAGCCCGTCAATCATCACAGGATAAATGTGATGACCGACCGCTTCTTGAAACAGTTCCACTTTGATTCCTTGCGCCTCGAGATAACTCTTGAGCAGATCGGCTTGCATGCGGCCATTGACTTCAGTTAATAACTCATATTTAAGTTCATCCATTTTTTTACTCCGAGTTCATTATAACGATAAATCGTTTTTTCAAACCATTCGTCAGACTGCTTTTTTCGTTGTACAATTGGGCGCAATGCCTGAAAATCTAAACGTATTATTTTTAGCGGCTGAGGCGGAACCGTTCATTAAGGTGGGCGGGTTGGGAGATGTGGCTGGAGCGTTGCCCAAGTCATTGCACGATCTTCCGCTTGACGTCACGAACGGAACCGCTTTAGATATTCGTCTGGCATTGCCGCTGCATTCGGCGATTAAAACAGAGGGTCTTCGTCCATTGATGATCTTTCCATTAGCGTTTAAAGGCGGCGATTTACATGTGCAGGTTCTCGAATGCAATTTGGGCGGCATGACGGTTTATTTTATCAGCGGCGAGCCAATCACGAATAGCGGTTCAGTCTATTCCGCAGACTCTGCACTGGACGCAGAGAAATATACGTTCTTCGCTTTAGCCGCGTTGGAGTTGACTCGTCAATTGGATTGGAAGCCGAACATCGTTCACGCTAATGACTGGCATACCGCGCTGGCTTGTTATGCGCTTTTGATCAAACGTTGGGAAGGTGAATTTCCCGGTGTAGCTTCGGTCTTGACGATTCATAATCTGCCATTTATGGGGCCGGATGTTTCTTCGATCATTGATAACTATGGACTTTCCATCGCGCAGACCGGCTTACCGGAATGGGCGCGCGCGCTTCCGCTTCCACTCGGACTTTGGGCGGCTGACTCACTCGTTGCGGTTTCTCCAACCTATGCGCGCGAAATGCTGACTCCCGAATTCGGTTGCGGCTTGGATGATTACATTCACGGGCGCAAAGAATCATTGAATGGAATCTTGAACGGGATTGATTCTGAATCCTATAACCCAGCGGTTGATCCGGCGCTGGCTGTGAATTATGGAAGCGTCACGCTAGAAAAACGTCTGTTAAATAAAATTGCTTTGCAAGTGCGTCTCGATTTGCCGCAAGATGTGAATGTTCCATTGCTCGGCGTTGTTTCGCGCATGGATCCGCAAAAAGGAATTGATCTCATTCCCAAGGCTTTGACCAAACTTAAAGATTTGCCTTGGCAATTGATTATTCTCGGCACGGGCGATCCGAAACTCGAAGCGACGATTCGCCAATTGCAAACTGAATTTCCAGATCGCGTGCGCACTGAATTTAAATATGACGCGGGATTGGCGCGTCAAATCTATGCCGGTGCGGATATCTTTTTGATGCCGTCGCGATATGAGCCGTGCGGGCTTTCGCAAATGATTGCAATGCGTTATGGTTGCGTGCCGATTGTCAGCGCGGTGGGCGGATTGAAGGATACGATTTACGATGGCGAAACCGGTTTTATGATTCCAAAACCGACTGCGGCGCGTTTAGCAACCGTCATCAAAAAAACTTTAAAGATTTTTGCTGACCATAGTAAATGGGAATTGATTCAAAAGGCGGGCATGGCACAAGATTTTTCATGGAAAAATTCTGCCAATCAATACTTTCAACTTTATCAACGTGTTGCGGCGCAACTTGTTGCACGATGATAGCTTACAAAGTTAATAGATGAATGTCCCTCTGAGCGCAGCGAAGAGTCTTGTACTTCAATGAAAAAACGAGATGCTTCGTCGCTTTGCTCCTCAGCATGACACTTTTTGATTGAAATAAATTTTTAAAGAACAATGGTGGACTATATGAACTTCCCTCGCTCCGGTGGCATCCTTTTGCATCCAACCAGTTTGCCCGGTGAATTTGGCATCGGCGGTCTCGGTCCGCAGGCGTATCGCTTTGTGGATTTTCTTGTTGATTCCGGTTGCAAGCTTTGGCAGGTGCTGCCGCTCGGTCCAACCGGTTACGGCGATTCGCCGTATCAAAGTTTTTCGGCGTTTGCTGGCAATCCATATTTGATAAGTCCTGAACTTCTTGTGCAAGATGGCTTGTTGATTGCTTCAGATTTATTAGATAAGCCAAACTTCAACGCCTCACGCGTAGACTTTGGTTTGCTCATTCCATGGAAGTTGAATCTTTTGCAAAAGGCGTTTGACCGTTTCTCTTCCAGTGTCACTCTGAGCGGAAGCGAAGAGTCTCTTAAGGTGGAGTTCGATTCTTTCCGCGCTGACAACTCCTCATGGCTTGATGATTATGCTCTTTTCATGGCGCTAAAGGATTCAAATGGCGGAGGCGCGTGGAGCGGCTGGCAAGCTGAAGTCAAGAAAAGAGAAGCGAAGGTGTTGGAAGATGCGCGTAAAAATCTTGCATCATCCATTTTACGATTTTCATTTTATCAATTTCTTTTTTTCAAACAATGGAATGCAATCCGAAAATACGCCAACGATAAAGGAATAAAAATCATCGGTGATATTCCGATTTTTGTGGCGGGTGATAGCGCGGACGTGTGGGCGAATCCTGAATTATTTTTTCTCAATGAAGATGGAAATCCAACGGTCGTTGCCGGCGTGCCGCCGGATGGATTTTCGGCAACGGGACAGTTGTGGGGCAATCCGCTTTATCGTTGGGACGAACACAAGCGCACCGGTTACGCGTGGTGGATCGAGCGCGTCAAAGCCACGTTGAAAACGGTGGACATGATTCGTCTTGATCATTTCCGCGGCTTCACCGGTTATTATGAAATCCCGGCCACGGATGAAACTGCGGAGCATGGGACATGGAAGCCCGGTCCCGGCGCGGATTTGTTCCGTGTGATTCACTCCGCATTGAAAAATGATTTACCCATCATCGCCGAGGACTTGGGATTGATCACGCCAGATGTGATTGCAATCCGTGAAGAGTTTCAAATGCCGGGGATGAAAATTTTGCAGTTTGGATTCTCCGGTCCGGACGATCCATTCCTTCCGCATAATTATGTTCGTAATTGCGTGGCATACACTGGCACGAATGATAACGATACAGCGATGAGTTGGCTTGCGACGACATCAAAACCAGAACGCAAGTTTGCGCTTCGTTACCTTCGTTCGGATGGTCATGACTTCGCTTGGGATTTGATCCGCGCAATTTGGTCATCGGTGGCGATGTTTGCCGTCGCGCCGATGCAGGATGTGTTGAGCCTCGGCGGTGAAGCACGTATGAATTATCCAAGCCGACTGGGCGGAAATTGGGAATGGCGAATGAGGGAAGAAGATATGAATGATTTACTTGCGAAGAGATTGCGCGAGATAAATTATTTGTATCAAAGATAACGGTTTGCGTTACTGGCGCTGGGGCGGACGGTGGCGAGCCGTCCGAGCGGAAAAAGGCTGAGGTGTAGAAAACTGCTTGAGATTTCGCCAGAATCCCCAGCGTCCAGTGCACACTTTGTTGGGCGGCTGTACCGGAATTATTGCCTTCAGCATGGCGCCGCATTTCCACGCCGCGGCAGGAGCACCAAGTCGGCCGCTTCCTCGGCATCCCTGAGAAGCGTCTTGCGCGGCGTGCCTATCAGTGCACGCATGGTAAGGCCACGAGCAAAATCAATGAGCTGGCTTGCGCGGATGGCCACAGGAAAGTCAGACGGGATTTCGCCCGCGCTGATCGCGTCCCGGAAACGACCTTCCACCAGCGCTGCCGCGCCGGCGGCCGCGTTTTGTAGGAACTGCCGGACCTCAGCATCGTTCACAAGCGGCGCGACGCACTCGAGAAGACATCCCCGAGCAGATCCTTTCTCGGTTGCAGTTTCTACGGTGTGCCTCAGGAAGGCGGCGAGCGAGTCGCGAAGAGTGCCCGGCGAGAGGAGTGCCTTCGCAGCGAGAGCGCCTTTCCTCTCTGCGTACGCCCTAAGGACGCGCAAGAACAACGTCCGCTTGTCTCCGAAGACGGAATACAGGCTCGGCCGTCCCACGCCCATCCCGGCGACGAGATCGTCGATCGTCACTCCGTCGTAGCCCTTCGACCAGAATACCTGGATCGCCTTTTCCAGCGCGTACCTCTCGTCGAAGCTGCGCGGCCGTCCACGCGGCCTAGCGTCATTTTGAGACATTTAGTTTAAAACTCCTGGACAATGGCCATCGCACCAATATATAACCGAATAGTCTATAATTAGCAAGCCGACTCTGGCCTCGCGGGGCCTCACGACTCGACCTTCACCCGAGAGGCTAGGGCGTCGATGTCCGTCAATGAGCGCGCGTCGCTCGAAACCACGCCGCCGCCCTTCCCGAGCTCTTTCTGCCCCGAATCCAGGCCGGCCTGCGACCGCCGCCCTGTCACTAGATCGCGCGCGCCCATCCATGAGCATCTTCGCCGTCACGAGCCCTATGCCGCTTGTGGCTCCGATGACCAGGGCAACGGTTCCAGTGAGGTCTGAGTTACAACACCTCTGTATCAGCAAGGCGGGATCTGGAGCCACCTCGATCAGCTAGGGAGGCCGTCGAGCAAGCTGAAACGGACATCCATTGCGACACTTCGGACATCGATCAGCTGCTGATATTCAGGCGAGTTGTACCACTTGATGACCGTCTCATGGTCAGGAAACCGCATGAGTGCCCCTGAAGTGAGCGAGCCATCGCCGTGCAGGATCTCCCAGTTACTGTTGGCGAGAACCTCGCCTCCGTACTCTTTGGCCGTCCGCCCGGCGTTGGGGCCGTATTTCTCACGATAAACATCCGGGTCCTTGACGGTGAATTCGACAATTACGTATGCGCTCATGTGGATACTCCTCATTGGTTGATTTTGAACTACTTTGTATTATAATACAACGCGAAGTCGCTGTCAAGGAATTTTTGAACTAGTTATTTCAAAATACCGTAGGAGCCCGTGGACGAGCACGTAGCTCCGCAATCGCCTGCTGATTCGGGTTACTGGGATCAGTTCAGCCGCGATTGGGCTCTCCTTCAGAACACCGCTTTCAAGTTGCTGCGGAAGAGAAATCGACGCCGGAGACGTTGACGACGGCCTGCCACGCGGCTTCCTGGTTGGCGCGATCGTGAAAGTGCGGGTGACGCATCGCCTCAATTGGGCCTGTGAGCTTCTTCGGCGCCGAGGCGAAGAATTGGCCCGAGACGTCGGTTCCGAACTCCGAGGCCTGGAGATACCGGCGAGCTGCGGTCTCCGGCGTCTGAGACATGCCGGGGATGAGCTTCACCAGTGGAATCATCAGCCACTTCATGGC
>JBAUMB010000032.1:0-14718 GCA_049578465.1 Anaerolineales bacterium | reverse complement strand
GCTGATCGCTTCTGTATAACCCGCAAGATATCCATTCATGTTTTGGATGAACGCCGCGACGTCGAACTGCGCGCTAGCTGGACCGTAGACCAATTCAGAATCGGGAATGATCTTGAATGACGATCCGGCCTGACCCGGAACCGGTTGCGGCACATTGAGCGTTTGCCCAACTGCAAGCAAATTCGGATCGCTGATGCCGTTGGCTTGTTCCAACGTGCTGACACTAATGCCGTAACTTTGTGCAATACTGCCGAGCGTATCTCCGGTTTGGACGGTGTATTGATCCGCATTCTGACGCAAGGTGGGCAGGGCATGAGGCGCGTCCGCAGTGGGCGTGGTCAGCGGCGAATTTGGATCGCGCGGTCCCGGCAATGTAACCGATAACATGGCGCGCGTTGGAGTGGGTCCCGCCGTGCGCGTTGGAGCTGGAGTTGATGTTTCATTTGCATTCGGCGTAGCGCTGAACGGCACGAATGGATTATAGGTTGGATACGGATTGGTTGAATTTGAAGTGGACGAGCAAGCCGATAGAATCGCGAATAGCATTGCCAATACACTCAGTCGTCGAAAAGACATAGCGACGATTTTACCAAAGAGTTAGAGAGAAAGTTAAATATTGTATAATGAATATGAAATCGAAGGGAGAATGTCATGAAATTTATTAAACGGCTTGCTATCTTTACAGCTTCAATTATATTGATGGCTTGTACAACTGTTACATCATCAACGAGCACCATTACTCCAATGAAACAATCAACGCCAATAAGTTCTACTGCCTCGGCAATTCCTTCGTCAACTCCGATAGCAACATTATCGTTTGCCACTCCTATACCAACTAAAATAGTATTAGCGACAACGGTAAAGCCTAATAAACTCTATGAAGGGTCTTTTATATTCCATCCACAATATGACGCTAATAATCTATCACAAGCCATGTTTGATTTTGAGGAGCAGAAATTTGATCCTAATGTTAATATTGGAAATGATATCAGAGTAGATTTGACAGGTGAGGCAGACACCTTTATTGTTGTTATGCCCATAAATGGTGCTACTGGCATGTATCTTAAGACAGTGGAAATTGGAGTCAATTTTGATCTAAACTCTTACTTTGAAGATTGTCTTCAAACTGCTAACGAATTTCTAGCTGGAACAGAGCCAATCGATTATCAAGGTGATTTGTTTTGCTGGAAGACCAGAGGGGGTCATCTTTCAGACTTTGTTATTGAGAAAATAAATGGATCGAATATTAACTGGACTGTTGAAATTAGGTATATTGTTTGGGACAAACATGTCTAAGGGTAGATTTATTACATTCTAAATCACTAGTTTAATACTGCATCAACTCACTCGTTGCAAATTAGTGTACACGTTGAATCGATTGCGCCGCGCGTAACCGATCAGTGTGATGCCATAACGTTCCGCCATCTCAATCGAAAGCGAACTCGGCGAGGTGCGCGAGATCACGATCGGCGCTTGCAGGCGCGCGGCTTTCTGCAGCATCTCGGAACTGATGCGCCCAGTCGAAATCAAAATGCGCGTCGCAGGCCAAACATCCTTCATCAAACATAAGCCCGCAATCTTATCGAGCGTGTTGTGCCGTCCGATGTCTTCCGCCGAAAGCAAAACTTTTTCTCCATCGCTTAAGATGGATGTATGAACTCCGCCCGTCTCGCGATATAAATCCTGCGACTCAAATAACATCTCCACCAGCTTGCCAATTGCATCCGGTTGGAATTTGGGCTGGTCGCCGTTAAACGAAATATTTGGTCGCGCTAATAAATCTACGGCCGTGACGCCTCCCGTACAACCGGAAGTGCGTCGCCATGATTTGGGTTGTTCTGCTTCGTGATTCAACCACACATCCACATTGTCGCCGTGTTCGCAGACGCGCACATCCGCGACTTCGCTCCATTGCTCGATAATGCCTTCATTATATAGAAAGCCAACTGCCATCGCTTCCAGTTCAATCGGCGTACACATAAACGTCAGCCAGGCTCCGCCGTTGACCGTCAACGAAACCGGCGCTTCGACAATTGTCTCGGCATCATGCGGTTCCCATTTCTGAAATTCAAATCGTTCATAGTGAATTGCTTTTTGTGGAGTGAGCATAGTTATCACCAATAATTTTATTTGATTTGTAAATTGGTTTTATGCGCCGACTTGCGATGCGCGGCATAAAATCTTTTCGGATCGGATTGAAACGCGCCGAGACACGATTCGGTGCAAAAGTAAATTTTCCGCCCACGATATTCGATGCGCGGAAAATATTGCGGATCAGTGTTGTGAAAGATGCGTCCGCAAAGAGTCACAAAATGCGGTGAGCGAATCTCAACCAGTTTTGATTTATCCATAATTATCTTTATTGTACTTCTACTGCATTTATTTTGACGCAAGTCGCCCCACAATTTTTACGCAGTCGTGACTGAATACTTCTTCTTTATGCGGCGCGTCGGGCAACTCGGATGTCAAATCCTGACCGGGGAAATGCAACAACTCATGTAAATCTCCCCGCCACTTGGGACAATCCGTCACATCATAGACGATGCCTTTGTACGCGATGTATTTGCGTGTGCCGCGTTCACCGTTGTTGCGGCGAAGATCGAGTTCAGTGATTGTCTTTAACATTTTGGGATTAATGCTTATTGCATCGTTTTTTTAGCACGTTTCATAAAGATTGTTGGGATAGCCATTAACGCAATCGAAAATACAAGATACATCATTATGACGATAAAAACCGACCCTATAAGGCTGGTGGAGAAAGACGCTATCACAATGAATAGCAAAAATATGCAGACTAGAGCTTGTCCTATCCTTATGCTGGATAGGTTTTCTTGATGTGCTCTGAACCAAAAAATTATTAAAGGGATCAGACCCAACATAATCGGCGCGCTGTAGTCAAACGCAAGGGTTGGGTAAAGCAAGAGGACTATTGACGAGCCGATAAGAAACGGGAAAAGATCTATGAAATCATTTTTATTGAATCTCGCAATGAAATACCCGACAATACTCAAAACAAACGGTAAAGATTTGACTATGTATTTTGGAAGATAGATCGCTAGGCTTAAGCCTTGTGGAATTTTATGGGATTCTTGGTAGAGGAGACCTTGTATAAAAGGGATACTCTCATAAAAGAAAGGCAAGGAGAGGAGAACAAATACCGCGCCGAACAAGAAAGCGGCCAATAAGCTGAATTGCAATTCCTTCCTGTTTTTGGAATTCAAAATATAGACCGATAAGGCGACAAAACTAAATGGCAAAGAAGTCCATTTAACAAAAGCGAATAAAGCTGAAAGGAGAATCAAAACGATGTTTTTCCTCAATAATCCCCACAGCAATAATAGATAACCTGCTGCTACATAAAGGGAAAATTGTCCCAATTGGAACCAGGTTACGCCTACCGGTGTAAGAAACATACAACAATCTGCGAATAGAACGAAGATCCAGAAGTAGTGTTTAAATCCCAACGATCTGAAGGCTAAATAAGAGACTAGAAAAAACAATAGAATTTGAATAACCATATGCCAGAAAGAAGCATAGCCAAAATCTAGTTTGCATATGGTCATTGCACAGATATATTCAACAAGAGGAGCATATCTCGAAGGTCGTTGTGCCGGATCGAGGGTGGTATTTTCATTGTAGCTGTTTCCCAACAAATTTGGTTGTTGAGCCGGGAAGTAAATCTGTGCGAAATCAACTCCTAATCTATTTTGAGCATGATACTTGATCGCCACCTTCTTTCCAGCTGGGATCCGCTCTATGCCATAAATTGGAATAGGGACGATCTTTTGTGCGGCAAAATTGCCCAATATCATATCCTCGGATAACACATAAAGATTCCTAAAAGCAAAATAATGTAGGATAATGAAAATGAGAATAAATGCTGGTCGTTTAATTTTTTCAAAAAAATCAATGAGCATGAGGATGGCTTTTTGGGATTTCATGTTGAACGAGTGTTTGCAAGTTTTTGTCGAAGTGTAGTTAGATCGTTTCTTTGAGATTATAAAGTAGAAATCCAATCAGAGCGGGAAGATTTAAATAAAGGGAGTATCTAAAAATGGGATTTGATTAGATAATTCCTTGAACGATTAAAGAGTTTGAATCGCATGCAGAAAGTGGCTGACGGCTTTATAATAAGCCGAGCTATAAACTGTAAGTTATCAATTATAAGCTGAGAATTTTATGTCCCAACTCATCGAATGTATTCCCAACTTTTCTGAAGCCCGCCGAACTGAAGTAGTTGATCAGATTGTGGCAGCGATTATATCGGTCAAAGGTGTACGCTTGCTTGACCGTTCATCCGATCTTGATCACAACCGCACTGTGTTGACTTATGCCGGTCCGCCGGAAGCCGTTGAGGAAGCCGCGTTCCGCGCCATCAAAACCGCATCCGAATTAATTGATCTCAATAAACACACCGGTGAACATCCGCGCATCGGCGCAACGGACGTTGTGCCGTTCGTTCCGCTATCGGGTGCGACGATGGAAGATTGCGTGGCGATGGCAAAACGATTAGGTCAACGTGTCAGTGACGAACTCAACATCCCGGTCTATTTATATGAAGCGGCAGCGACTCGTCCTGAGCGAATCAATCTCGAAAACATTCGCAAGGGACAATACGAGGGACTCAAGTTGGATATCGAATCCAATCCCGATCGCAAACCAGATTACGGTCCCGCAAAACTTGGAACCGCGGGCGCGACCGTGATCGGTGCTCGCAATTCGTTGATCGCATTCAATGTTTATTTGACGATATCCGAAGTTGACATCGCCAAGAAAATTGCCAAAGCCATTCGTCAATCTTCGGGCGGATTGCGATATGTGAAAGCGCTTGGACTTTTGGTGGAAGGCCGCGCCCAAGTCTCGATGAATCTGACCAACTTCCGCGAAACTCCGATTGGGCGCGTCGTTGAAACCGTTCGTCGCGAAGCGCAGCGTTATGGTGTTGCAGTTCATCACAGCGAATTGGTTGGATTGATTCCGCAAGAGGCGTTGATCGACGCGGCGGTTTGGTATACCCAACTCGATCAATTTAGCGCAGAGCAAATTTTGGAAACGCGACTTTATCAAGCAGGAGATTCTCAATCTAAAGAATCAAGCGCCTCATTCCTCGACGATTTAGCGGCTGCAAGTGCTGCGCCTGGCGGCGGCTCTGCCGCAGCTTATGCGGGCGCGATGGGCGCGGCGCTGGTTGCGATGGTCGCAGGCTTGACGATTGGCAAGAAAAAATATTTGGCAGTCGAAGCCGAGATGCAAGCCATCCGCGTGCAAGCTGAAGAGTTGCGAAAAGAATTGACGGACGCGGTCGAAGATGATTCGGCGGCGTTCGAAGCGGTGATGGGCGCGTTCAAACTTTCAAAGGAAACAGAGGAACAACAAAAGGCGCGCATCGCCGCGATACATGTTGCGACGATCAATGCCGCATATGTTCCATTGCAAACCGTCAAGAACGCGGTCAAGGTGATGGAATTGGCGACACGTTGCGCGAAGAATGGAAACTTGAATGCGATCAGCGATGCAATGTCCGGTGCAGCGATGGCACATGCCGCGTTGACTGCCGCTGGATATAACGTCCGCATCAATTTAAATTCACTGGAAGATAAATCAGCAGGGGAGAAGATGTTAAAAGAATTGGTTGAATTGGAAAAGCAAGCCGATATTATTGAGAAAGAAATTCGCGAGATCATGAAAGCGCGCGGAGGCGTAGCATAAAACCGCTCTTCATGTTTGTCATCGGATTCTCTGCATTGTTGGTATCATGTGTTCCGTTTCATTCTTCTCTCGCTCCGTCTATTTTAACTATGAATCCCTCGCCTACAGATATTATCATTCCTTCCCTTACTTATACGCCAATCGAGACAATTCCCTCATTAACATCTACTTCCGAAATTCCAACGGCGACTTCAACGCCTGCCTGCGATCCCACCTTAAATTTTTGTATCTCAGATGGACACTTCTTTTTTCATCGTCCGATTTTTTTACCTTATCGAATGACAGCGGAGATGTCTTATCTTTTTGGAGAAACGGAAGATGGCCACCTCGAGCCGCATCATGGGATTGATCTGCCCAATGCTACAGGTACGCCGGTTGCGGCGGCTGCAGATGGAACGGTGGTCTTTGCAGATAGTGATAGAAAGAATCTTGTGGGTCCCTATACTGATTTTTATGGAAACGTAATTGTCATTCAACATAGCCTTGATGGAATTGGACAACCGGTTTATTCTTTATACGGTCATTTGTCCGAGATTGGCGTTGCGGCCGGACAAGCGGTTCAAGCTGGCGAAGAGATTGGTAAAGTCGGATTAACCGGTATTGCCATGGGAAGCCATTTGCATTTCGAGGTGCGACTCGGCGAGAATACCTATGATGCTAGCAGTAATCCATACCTGTGGTTGATTCCACTGGATGGAACGGGCGTGATCGCCGGTCGTGTCGTGGATGAACAGGGCAATTTGTTGCATCTAACGAATATAAAAATTCAATATTTTGCGTCCGATACGAGTCATCCTAGTTCTACTTTGACGGTCGAGACTTATGGACCAGAAAAAGATCACGTCATCAGCGATCCTAGTTTGCAGGAAAATTTTGCAGTCGGCGATTTGACGGCCGGAAAATATCGAATTGGAGTCGATGCCGATTACCAACTTTATCAGCGTTGGGTTGATGTGGATGCAGGCAAGCTCACTTACGTGGAAATCGTCGTCAAATAAACTTTTGTTTGGAGGAGAAAATATGGGACTTAAACCTGATCATTGGATACGCAAAATGGCAAATGAATATAAAATGATCGAGCCATTCACTGACAGTCAAGTGCGGAACGGCGTCATCTCTTATGGCGTCTCGTCGTATGGTTATGATGTGCGCGTGGCAGATGAGTACAAGATTTTTACAAATGTCTTCGGCGCGATCGTTGACCCGAAGAACTTCGATCCCAAAAGTATGGTGGATTTCGTCGGTGAGGTTTGCGTGATTCCGCCGAACTCGTTCGCGCTGGCGCGCACTGTTGAGTATTTCCGCATTCCGCGCAAGGTGCTGACGATTTGTCTTGGCAAATCAACCTATGCGCGCTGTGGGATTATTGTCAACGTCACGCCGTTCGAGCCGGAGTGGGAAGGTTTTGTCACACTCGAAATCTCAAACACAACGCCATTGCCTGCCAAGATTTATGCCAACGAAGGGCTTGCCCAAGTCCTGTTCTTTGAAGCTGACGAGGAATGTGAGACCTCGTATGCCGATAAGAAGGGCAAATACCAAAAGCAGCAATCCATCGTTTTGCCAAAACTATAAAATAAACCTTGACTTTGCTCAATAAACTTCATATAATAGCAGGTCGCTGTCTTGTTAAGCAAGACTGGCATATATTTTTTTAAAAGCGGCATCCGTCTCAGGTTAGGAGAGAAGCGAATGGCATCTATTTTGCCCAGAAAAAATTACGCGCGTATCCCAGTAAATCTCGAACTACCCAATCTCATAGATATTCAGCTTGATTCTTTTGAACGCCTCAAGACAGAAGGTCTTGGCGATTTGTTTCATGAAGTGTCGCCGATCGAATCATATAACAAAGGGATGAAGTTATTTTTCCCCGGTCGCAGCCCCGAAGCCAAGCAATGGGGCTTGAAGTATTGGTTTGGCGAGCCGAAACATTCCATCGAGGAATGTGTCGAGCGCGATCTGACTTATTCGAGTCCGTTATATGTGTCCGTACTTTTGGCCGGTGCGGATGTTCCTGAACCGATCAAGCAAGATATTTTCCTCGGCGATTTTCCCGAGATGACCGATAAAGGAACCTTCATTATTAACGGAACCGAGCGCGTGGTGGTTTCGCAATTGATCCGTTCGCCGGGTGTTTATTTCGAAGCTCCCACAGATCGTTCAACGGGACGCCCGTTAGCAATGGCGAAACTTATCCCTGACCGCGGCGCATGGATGGAATTCGAAACCCGCAAAAGCGATTATATTATTTTGAAGTTCAACCGCAAACGCACTGTGCCGATCACGGTCTTTTTGCGCGCGCTGTCAGCGGTCAGTGATGGTACGAAGGATTCGCCGCTGAAGACCGGAAGCGACGAAGAAATACTTTCGATCTTTCAAGACGTGGATAATAACCCTGATCGGCTTTTCATCGCTTCGTCTCTTCGACAAGAACCCGAATGGCAAATTAGCGATAAGCAAAGCATTGCCGAAGCCGCGCTGATCGAGTTCTTCCGCAAAATGCGCCCCGGCGATCCGGCGACATTAGAGAATGCCAAACAATTCCTCGAAGAGCAATTGTTTGATCAGCGCCATTATGACCTCGAGCGCGTCGGACGTTATAAGTTAAATCAGAAGCTTGACCTTAACATTCCCATTCCTCATCGCACCGTGACGAAGAACGATGTTATCCGTCTTTTGCGCCGCATGATTCAAATCAATAATGGTGTTGAGCCGCCCGACGATATTGATCACCTCGGCAATCGTCGCGTCAAGACGGTGGGCGAGTTGATCCAGAATAAATTGCGGATTGGTTTGCGCCGCATGGAACGCGTCATCAAAGAGCGCATGTCGATTCGCGATCAGGAACAGCTTTCACCGGTGACGCTGGTTAACATTCGTCCGGTAGTGGCGGCGTTGCGCGAATTCTTTGGCTCGAGCCAGTTGAGTCAGTTCATGGATCAGACCAACCCGTTAGCGGAGTTGCGCCACAAACGAACGCTGTCCGCTTTAGGTCCGGGCGGTTTGCGGCGTGAACGCGCCGGCTTCGATGTGCGCGATGTCCATCACTCTCATTATGGCCGCATCTGCCCGATTGAAACACCTGAAGGCCCGAACATTGGTTTGATCGGACGTTTGGCTTCTTTTGCGCGCGTAAATGAATATGGATTTATTGAAACACCATATCGTAAAATTTATAAATCTTTGCCTGCGGATGATGAACGTTTGGTTGGCAGGACGCTCGGAGAAGCGATTGTAGATCCGAAGACCGAAGAAAAGCTTGCCAAAGCCGGCGAATTGATTGATGCGCGCCTTGCAAAACGTTTGGCAAAAATCGGCAATGAAGTGTCGATTGTTCCGTTCGTTTCCGAGCAAACGGATTATCTCTCCGCAGACGCAGAAGATAAGTATGTGATCGCACAAGCCAACGCACCGCTGACCGAAAGTCATGAATTTGTGCGTGAGCGTATCTCTTGCCGTCATCACTCAGGATTCCTTTTCACTACATCCGACGCGGTTGATTATATGGATGTTGCGCCGCATCAAGTAGTCGGGATCAGCGCGGCTTTGATTCCATTCCTTGAACACGATGATGCCAACCGCGCGTTGATGGGCTCAAACATGCAAGCGCAGGCTGTGCCTTTGGTTCGTCCTGAAGTTCCATTGGTTTCAACGGGCATGGAACGCGCCGCCGCGTTAGATTCGGGACAAGTTGTGGTTGCTGAAGAGAACGGCGAAGTTGTTTCTGTTACTGGAAGCAAAATTATTGTCAAGGAAAGAAAAGGCGGACTGCACACTTATCAGCTTCGCAAATATCAGCGCTCGAATCAATCCACCTGCATTGACCAGCGTCCTTCTGTTAATAAAGGACAAGTGATTAAACGCGGAGATATCATCGCCGATTCTTCCTCTACTGATAACGGTCAGCTCGCCCTCGGTCAAAACGTAGTTGTGGCTTTCCTTTCGTGGGAAGGCGGCAACTTCGAAGATGCCATTTTGCTCTCCGAACGTTTAGTTCAGGATGATCGTTTTACTTCTGTTCATATCGAGAAATATGAAGTGGAAGCGCGCGATACTAAGCTTGGACCTGAAGAGATCACGCGCGACATTCCCAACGTCGGCGAAGATGCGATCAAAGATTTGGATGAAAACGGAATCATCCGCATTGGCGCGGAAGTTGGACCAAACGATATTCTGGTCGGCAAGATTACTCCGAAAGGTGAAAAAGAATTAACACCTGAAGAGCGTTTACTGCGCGCGATCTTTGGCGAAAAGTCCCGCGATGTAAAAGACACATCTCTCCGAATGCCGCATGGTGAACGCGGCAAAGTCGTGGACGTGAAGGTCTTTACGCGCGAAGATAATGCTGATCTTTCTGCGGGCGTGGATACAATGGTGCGCGTCTCCGTGGCTCAACGCCGCAAGATCACTGCCGGTGATAAGATGGCAGGCCGCCATGGAAACAAAGGTGTGGTTTCCAAAGTTGTCCCTGTAGAAGATATGCCCTTCCTTGAAGATGGAACGCCGGTTGATTTGATTTTGAATCCACTTGGTGTGCCGGGTCGTATGAACATTGGTCAGGTGCTTGAAGTGCATCTGGGCTGGGCGGCGAAGCGTCTTGGCTTCCGCGCGTTATCTCCTGTCTTTGATGGCGCGACCGAGGAACAAATCGAAGCCGAGCTCGCGCGCGCTTGGATCGTTGATCAAGCTTGGAAAGAGTCCGGACAAACTGCGTGGGAATGGATGAAGCAACAGGAATATGATCCTGAATCCATTCAGGATGATGACGAGGTCCGTCGTCTCTATTTGGAAACGTGGCTCGGCAAACGCAAGTATGATGTTTCTGAATTGAACGATGTGGATTATGCGCGTCATGCCGCGGCACGCGAGTGGCTGCGCGATCGTGAATATGATCCAAAAGTAATTCTAAGTTCTTTGGATGAAGAGATCGTTCGTTACGACCCCGAAGTGGATAAGCAAGCCGTTCAAGCTTGTCTGCGCCTTTGGATGGAAAGCCTGGGTTATACCAAACGAGTTGCGGATGCTAATCTTATAGCCGCGGCTCAAGATGTGACTCGCGAAACAGGTTTCCCATTGCCGATCCTTGGCAAGCAAGTTTTACGCGATGGTAAAACAGGTCAGCCTTATGACCAACCGGTCACGGTCGGTGTGATGACCATTCTTAAATTACATCACTTGGTTGAAGATAAAGTTCATGCGCGTTCAACGGGCCCATATAGTTTGGTCACACAACAGCCTCTTGGTGGTAAGGCCCAATTCGGTGGTCAGCGCTTTGGTGAAATGGAAGTATGGGCACTCGAAGCCTATGGCGCGGCTTATACATTACAAGAAATGCTCACTGTTAAATCGGATGACGTACAAGGCCGCGTGAACACCTATGAAGCCATCGTCAAGGGTGAGCCGATTGAAGAGCCAAGTATCCCTGCTTCATTCCGTGTATTGGTCAAAGAATTGCAATCCCTCGGTTTATCTGTGGAAGCAGTCAATGAGGGAGGGGATGTGGTTAAGTTTGGAAAAGATGAGGAGAAATCACATCCGCCGAAGATGGGCACGGGCCTCATGGAACTTGGCGTGGATGCCGAATCATCCAAGAAATAGTATGGCTTTTTTCTTGACGTGTTGTTAACCGCATGTTAGAATAATCTGCCGTTGCCTGCAAGAAGGCGGCAGTTCTCCCGCCAACGTGGCACCTACAAATGAGGCCATCATTATTGTTTCTGATGGCCTCATTTCTTGCAAAAATTATTGTGAAAGATTTTGTTATCGGAGGCAAAGTGCCGACAGTTAATCAAATGGTCCGCAAGGGCCGCAAAAATAAGAAGGTCAAAAGCAAGGCTCCAGCCTTGCAGTTTACGTTGAACAGCCATAAACAGCGACGCGTACGGCAGGATAAAGGCGCGCCGCAGAAGCGCGGCGTCTGCACGGTAGTGCGTACGATGACTCCCAAGAAGCCGAATTCGGCGCTGCGTAAGATCGCGCGCGTTCGCTTGACGAACGGCATCGAAGTCACCGCTTATATTCCGGGCGAAGGCCATCAATTGCAAGAGCACTCTGTGGTGCTTGTGCGCGGTGGACGCGTGAAGGATCTGCCGGGCGTCCGCTATCATATTGTGCGCGGCTCACTGGATACAACCGGAGTCGATAAGCGGCGCCAAGGCCGCTCGAAATATGGCGCAAAGCGCCCGAAGGAAACAAAGTAAGGAGAATATTTCATGAGACGTGGAAGCCCAGAAAAACGGCCTATTTCACCCGATATGCGCTATAACAGCGTTCAACTTCAAACTCTAGTTCAGCATGTTATGACGCGCGGTAAAAAGAGCACGGCCACGCGCGTGATCTACGGCGCGATGGATTTAATCAAGGAACGCACACAAAAGAATCCGCTTGACGTTTTTGATGCTGCTCTCAAAAATGTTGGGCCAGCCATGGAAGTCCGACCGCGGCGTGTGGGTGGCGCGACTTACCAAGTTCCGATGGAAGTCGCAACTGATCGGCGAACCACGTTGGCGATTCGCTGGATTTTGAGCGCGGCGCGTGAACGAGGCGGCCAATCCTTCGCTGACAAACTCGCTTCTGAATTGATTGACGCATCCAATGAAACGGGCGCAGCAATCCGCAAGCGCGATGAGACTCACAAAATGGCTGAAGCCAACCGAGCATTCTCTCATTATCGTATTTAAATCAGAAAATTATTTTAGTACATTTAATAGGAAACAATGGCACGCGAGTATCCGCTGGAAACGTATCGAAATATCGGGATTATTGCCCACATCGACGCCGGGAAGACGACAACTACCGAGCGTATCTTGTTCTATACCGGAAAGACTCATCGCATCGGTTCGGTGGACGATGGGACGACGGTCACTGATTGGATGGAACAAGAACGCGAACGCGGTATTACGATTGTTTCAGCGGCTATTTCTTCCGAGTGGAAGGGATATCAAATCAATGTGATTGATACGCCCGGGCATATTGACTTCACTGCCGAAGTTCAACGCTCTTTACGCGTTTTGGACGGCGGTGTCGTCATCTTCGATGCGGTTCAAGGCGTAGAACCTCAAAGTGAAACTGTTTGGCGGCAGGCTGACCGCTACGGTGTCCCGCGCATTTGTTTCGTCAACAAGATGGATCGCGTTGGCGCATCTTTTGAACGTACTATTCAAACAATTATTGATCGCCTCGGCGCAAGTCCAATTGCGATGCAAGTGCCCATTGGCATTGAAGCGACATTTAAAGGCGCGATTGATTTGCTTACGATGCAGGGTGTGATTTGGGAAGATGATCTTGGCAAAGAACCAAAGGTTATTGAGATACCTGCTGACTTAAGGAAAGCGGCCGAAGAAGCTCGCCATCATATGGTTGAAAAGATTGCTGAGCTTGACGATCATTTGACAGTCAAATATTTGGAAGGGGCGGAGATCAGCGTTGATGAGTTGCGATCGGCGCTCCGCAGGGCCGTTGTTGCTAATAAAGCTTATCCTGTTTTCTGTGGTTCCTCTTTAAAGAACAAAGGTGTTCAGGTCATGCTGGATGCGGTGATCGATTATTTGCCATCCCCAGCTGATGTTCCGTCTGTCAAGGGTTCTGAGCCGGGCAGCGATGAGCTTACGATTGAGTTGCCTGCCAAAGATGATGCGCCTCTCAGTGCATTGGTTTTTAAGATCGTAACTGATCCTTATGTTGGACGCTTAGCCTATTTCCGTGTTTATTCTGGGGTTATCTCTCAGGGCCAGACCGTAGTAAATTCAACGAAGGGAAAGAAGGAACGGATCGGACGTCTGATCCGTATGCACGCCGATCGCCGCGAAGACATTTCTGAAGTTCGTTCCGGCGATATTGGTGCGGTGCTTGGTTTTAAAGACACCTTCACTGGCGATACGCTTTGTGACAACAAATTGATCGTTCTCGAAAATATCTCTTTCCCGGAGCCAGTTATATCGATAGCAATTGAACCGAAAAGCGCCGCTGATCAGGAAAAGATGGGCGAGGCTCTACGCAAGCTTTCAGAAGAGGATCCTACATTCCGGGTTCGCTCTGATGAAAATACCGGTCAAACGATCATCTCTGGGATGGGAGAATTGCACCTCGATATTATCGTGGATCGCATGTTGCGTGAGTTTCGCGTGCAAGCCAATGTTGGCGCGCCGCGTGTTGCGTATCGGGAATCAATTACGCGTGTGGTCCCGGAAATCAATTATAAATATGCTAAGCAAACCGGTGGCCATGGCATGTATGGTCACGTGGTGATTAAACTTGAACCGGGCGAACGTGGAAGCGGAGTTGTTTTCGAAGATGCAGTTCGAGGCGGCACGGTTCCGCGTGAATATATCCCGGCAGTTGAAAAAGGTGTGAAAGAAGCCGCCGAGAGTGGTGTGTTAGCTGGCTATCCAGTGGTTGATCTTAAAGTCACGTTGTTTGACGGCTCGTTCCATGAAGTCGACTCAAATGAAATGGCTTTCAAGCTGGCAGCTTCCATGGCTTTTAAGGAAGGCGTTCACAAAGGCGGACCTGTTTTGCTTGAACCTATGATGAAGGTGGAAGTAGTTGTCCCCGAAGAATTTTTGGGCGAGGTGATGGGACAAATCAATAGCCGCCGCGGAAATATTCAGGGAATGGATGTTCGGCCGGGCAATGCGCAAGCTGTGCGCGGTATGGTGCCGCTGGCTGAGATGTTCGGTTATGCCACGCAATTGCGTTCAGCTACGCAAGGCCGCGGCGTTTTTAGTATGGAATTTGACCACTACGCGCCTGTGTCGCAATCGGTGGCAGAAGAAATTCTCAAAGCTTAACTTTTTTCTATATAGATAAGGAGCTCAAACATGGCGAAGGTAAAATTTGAGAGGACGAAGCCGCATCTGAATGTGGGGACGATGGGGCACATTGATCACGGGAAGACGACGCTGACGGCGGCGATCACGAAAGTGAGTCAGTTGATGGGCAAAGCGGAATTTCGCGCCTATGATTCGATTGATAATGCGCCGGAAGAAAAAGCACGCGGCATCACGATCA
>JBAUMB010000031.1:0-8340 GCA_049578465.1 Anaerolineales bacterium | reverse complement strand
CCTGTATAATTTCTTCAATCCTGCCTTGCATCCGACCCCGAAAGCTGTCACGATTAGCGGCTCGAATGCCTTTGGTGATAACGGCGTCAATGGATTGGTGGTTGTTTCGCTAGGAGCGATCACCTTGAATAATGTGACCGCCTACGTTAGCCCTACCGGAACATCCACGGGCAAGAGCGTTGCACTTTCTAACGCTGTGACCAATGCAGTGGGCGGTGTAACGTTGACCGGCACAAATTTTTTCAATGATTATCAAACCAGCGCTACCAATCAAGATGGCTTGAATATCGCTTCTCATGGCGCGGTCAGTTTGAATAATGTGACCGCCAATGGCAATGGACACGATGGCGTTGCGATTGCGAATAACAGTGCAATCACACCTCAGATTGTAAAGTTGACCGGCGCCAACACATTTAATTCCAATGGTAACACGGGCTTGGATATCGAATCCGAAGGCGCAGTGACAGTCAATGACTTGCAGGCAAACAATACCATCAACGGTGACGGCGCCGATATACTTAATACCTTTGGCGCCGGCTCGGTAACCATTACGGGCTATGGCATCTTCCAAGGCAACGAGGGGAATGGTTTGAATATCACTTCCGATGGCGCGGTGACCACCAATAATCTCAACGCAGCTTGTAATGGTTTCATGGGTCTGTGCGTCACCGGCACCGGCACAAGTGATTACGGAGTGTTGATTGATAATCACAATGCATCCACTCCTCAAAATGTTTCCATTCTGGGCATCAACATTTTCAACAGCAACGATCAGGGTGGACTCGATGTTGCATCCAAAGGTGCGGTCAGCGTTGCGGATGTCACAGCAAATGACAGCGTAGCTGTGGCTGGTTACGGTGTGAATATTAACAACGCCGTTTCCGGCGCGGTGGGCGGCGTGACCATCACCGGCACGAACTTCTTCGATGGCAACGCGGCTGATGGTTTATCAGTGGATTCCAAAGGCACGATCACGGCGAATAATATTGATGCCGAGTCGAATGGTGTATATGGCGCAGACCTTGAAAACCCTCTCGGTTCTTCATCCGTCAAAATTACCGTCAGCGGTCTAAATCTATTTGAAAACAATATCAGCGATGGATTGTTTATCAATGGCAGTGGCTCAGTATCGCTGACTAAAATCTATGCCTATAACAACCATGGCAATGGCTTGGATGTTAATGAAGCAACGAATGTAACCCTAAACTGCGGCGGCTTTACCGGCAACAGCACAGATGGAATCTATGTCAACAACGCGACCACCGTTGCGTTATCTGGAGTGCTTTCCGATGACAATACAGTCCAGAATATTGAATGGGCTGGCGGCACATATACTAACACCCCGCGCGATTGCCCGCTGCCTTAATCTTGTGGAGAAATGAACATGAACAACATGCAGAACATTCGCTTCAAAGTATTGACTTTCGCGATCTTGATCGGCTTGATCGCCAACGCACTCTGGACGGTTCCAGCCTTCGCCGATAGCGGCTTCACGAATCCCACGCCGCCCACATCCGGCAGCGGCTCGACGCGCGGCGCACATTCTTCATCGAATAATCTATCCAATGTTCCCAGCGGAACAAAAATAGTTATCGTTGATTCAAATGGCAATAAGCTCGCGTTGGGATCACAAGCCGCGCAGGATATTATCAATAGCGGCGACCCGATCTGGTGTCCGGCCACGCTCGCCGCGCCAACGCCGGGAAATGGCGGCTGTACAATTCAATATACGGTTGGTGGTCTTTATGCATTAGTTAGTGATATCAACTCAGGCACGATCACTCTGCCGCTAGTGAATGGAACCATCTGGATACAGCAGGGCTCGGATTCTTCTTCCGCTGATATCATTCTGAATGGCAGCTCATTGCCATTAGCAAACCAGAACATCAAGAACTTCAGTTTGACGCTAAAAGGCGGCTGGGTGGGTTGTTCAGGTTTGCCTTGTCCGAGCACGATCTCCGGTACATCTACATTCAACCATGAGATCAGTATCACTAATTGGAACAACGCTGTAACCCTTAGCAACATCACCATCACAGTACCCGCCATCACTGGCTTGGTGATCTCCGCCAGCAAGAACATCACCTTGACCAACGTAGATTCAAATGGCAATGGCAGTTACGGCGCCAGCCTCGATACTTCCTATAATAGCGGCACGGGAAGCATCACGATCACCAATAGTCAATTCAATAATAATCTTGGTGGAGATGGCGCAGCCCTGAGCCTTGGCACAGGCGGAGCTATCACGATCTCTGGCACAACTTTTAACAGCAACACAAGCGTTGGTGCCGATGGCTTAGATATCACTTCGTCTACGGGCGCGATCACATTGACGAACGTCACCACGGACAGTAATGGTAACTATGGCGCTTATATCTATAATAATTCCTCTACCCACGCCGCGGTCACCTTGAATGGCGATACCTTCAACTCTAATATAAATAATAATGGGCTCGCAGTGAATTCCCAAGGCGCGATCCTCGCGAACGATTTAACGGTTAGCGGCAATGGCACAACCATAAGTAGTACCGGTGCGATTCTGGATAACAACAATACTAGCGCAATCGGCGGAGTGACTCTCACCGGCGTCAACATCTTCGATGGCAACGGCGAGGATGGATTGGAAATTAACAGTTACGGCGCGATTAAAGTCAATAGCCTGATTGCGTATGATAACAAACAGAGCGGCGTTGACCTCAGTAACTATTCCGTTACACCGCTTGTTACACAATCGGTGACCCTGACCGGCTCGAGCCAGTTCAATGACAATGGTTCAGATGGTTTGGACGTGGATTCCAACGGTCTCACAACAGCCAACAATATCACTGCCATCTCAAATGGCGGTAACGGCGTTGCAATTTATAACGCTTTCACAGGCATCAAAGCCGGGGTCACGTTGACCGGCACGAATATATTTAACAGCAATCAGGTGGAAGGGCTTAGGGTGATTTCGAATGGCGCGATCCTGTTGAATTCCATTACTGCTGATAATAATGATATTTCTATGCGCCTTTATTATGGCGCCGATATAGACACCAGCGGCGGCACATCCGCTTCCAGTGTGACATTGACCGGCGTCAATACCTTCGATGGGAATTACGATACGGGTCTGAATATCAATAGCGCGGGTGCGGTAACTGTAGCTTCGATCACTGCGGATAATAGCCAAACCCAATGGGGCACTTATATCGTTGCTACAGGTGCGGTAACACTCACCGGCTCGAATACCTTCAACTCAAACAAGGTAAATGGTTTATCCGTGTCCACTCGAGGGGCGATCACCACCAATAACCTCACCGCCAACGGGAATGGTCAAGATGGCGTAAGTTTGGATAACTGCAACTATACTTCAAGTTGTACCACACCTACTGCCCAGTCCATTACCATGAACGGTGTAAATACATTTGATTCAAATATGAATGACGGTTTATGGATCGCTTCAAAAGGTTCGGTCACAACCAACAACCTCACCGCCAATTGCAATGGCTTTAGCGGCGTCTGTGGCGGTTCAAGCAGTGGTAATATTTATGGTGTCTTCATCAATAACTGCCAATCGAACGGTAGCTGTACGGGAAATGGCACCGTCACAATTTCCGGTACTAACAATTTTAACGAGAATTATGCGGGCGGCTTAAATATTCAATCAAGGGGCGCCATCACGCTCAATTCCATCACTGCCAGCTTCAACACAATTGGTTATGGCATCAGTGTTGAGAATACCGATGGCGGCACTGCTTCGCCGCAGACCATCACCTTGACCGGTACCAATGTCTTCAACGACAACTATTTTGATGGCGCGTATTTGCATGCGTATGGCGCGATCACAGCTTCTAACGTGACTGCGGATTGGAACGGCACGAGCCATAGCAGCAGCGGCACAGGACTTTTGCTCAGTCAGAGTGGCGGAACAAGCCCGGCCGCCATGTCCTTGAGCGATACGAACGTCTTCACGGGTAACTACGACAACGGATTGGAGATGGATGCCACCGGTGCGATCACGGCGAGTAATGTCACCGCCAACGGCAATGATGAGAGTGGAATCCAACTGGACAATTATGATTGGCTGCCCAGCAGTTCTTCTGGCATCACCATGACCAACCTCAGCGCCTCGAATAACAGCAATGATGGATTCTATATTCGCTCCAATGGCGTGATCACCTCCAGCACCGGACTCATTGCTAATAGCAATGGCTCCCTTGGCTTTGGCTATGGCGCGGATATTCAGGATTTAGGTAGCACGCATCCAGCCCTAACGTTGAACGGCACGAATACCTTCAATAATAATCAAGAGGGCGGCTTGAATGTAAATGATTTGGGCGCAGTCACAGTCAATAATTTGCAAGCCAGCAACAATAGCGCGGGATACGGCGCATATATCTACACCGGCAGTGTCGCCGTCGCTTCCGCCGTAACGCTAACTGGCTTCGGAATTTTCAACAACAACCACGATGGCGGCTTGGACATTTATAATTATGGCACCATCACCACCAACAACCTGACTGCGGACAGCAATCCCCACGGCTATGGAGCTGAACTTAATAATTCATCGGCCGGCACTCCGCAAAAAATCGCCATGAACGGCACAAATTCTTTCAACAACAATTACGATGGCGGCTTGTCTGCTTCGTCTATTGGCGCGATCAGCCTGAGCAACGTCACTGCAAGTAATAGCACTGCTGGTGATGGCGTTTATCTATATAATGTAGCAGGCACTCCAGCCGGTATAACTGTGAGCGGCAATAACATTGCCAATAATAACAGCGGCGGTAATGGATTTAACATCCAGTCAACGGGCTCAATCGTATTGAATAATATCATTGCGAATGGAAATGCTCATGACGGTGCCTGGCTTCAAAACGATTTGGGTTCTGCCGGCATTACCATCACCGGAGTCAATTCGTTCAGCGACAATTCAGCCAACGGCATCGAGACATATACCAATGGAAATATCGCCCTCACCCAAACCGCGTTCGATGGGAATAGCGGAACCGGTCTGTTCGTTCATAACAGTACCTTTAATTTCACAGTCACCATGACCTGCGGTAGTTTTACGAATAATGCGGATGGCGGCATTGCCCTATCGCAATCCGGTGATCCAATTACCGCGATTCATTTGACTGGCGTGGTCTTCTCTGGAAATACAGCCGGAGATTTTGACACTGGCACTACGCCGCTGACACAAACCCGCGATTGCCCATTGCCATAAGATCAAGCATCTTTACAGAATTGAGAGGGACGGTCAATCACCGTCCCTCTATGGTTTAATTGTCTGAAATAGTCGTATCCGTTCGCCTTTCTATCGCGCCTGAGCATCACGAGTCTGTAAGGCGCGATTTATCCCATTCTGCTTATAATTAGAATATATGGTTCGATCGCAAAAGGAGTTTAAATGAACAAGCATTCCACCGTTTCTATTCTTTCGCTGACGATGTTGTTTGCGCTCGTTGTCAGCGCGGTGTTGACCACGCCCGCGCTCGCCGATAGCGGCGCAACGAATCCCACGCCGCCCACAGCGGGAAGCGGTTCGACGCGCTCTTCACACTCCTCCTCGAATAATTTATCTAACGTGCCTTCCGGCACCAAAGTGGTGATCGTCGATTCGAACGGCGACAAAGTTCCACTGGGAAGCGAGCAGGCGCAACAGATTCTCACAAGCGGCGACCCCGTTTGGTGTCCAATCACGGTTAAGAGTCCCACGCCGGGTTCAGGCGGCTGTACGGCATCTGGGATCACAGGTCTCTATGATTTAATCAACGATATAGATGTCCTTCATACGATCCCGCAACCAGCCGCGAATGGAACGATTTGGATCACAGCAACGGATACTTCAACACAACCCATTGTGATTGATGGAAGTTTACTGACCAATTGGGCAAAATTTACGTTGACCCTACAAGGCGGCTGGACAGGCACTGGAACTACGGTTAATCAGAGCCAACCCTCGGTCTTCAATGTTCCGCTCAGCATCATCAATTGGAATAACAATGTCGCACTGAGTGATATTGTCATCAGTGGGGCCAGTGGGGCAACCAGTTTTGGTTTGGATGTCTCGACTACTAAGAACATTTCCCTCACGCGCGTTAACGTAAACAATGACGATACTCTTGATCTGAACGACCTAGGTTACGGTGCCACTCTGAATAATAAGTTTACGGGTGCCACTGGCACTGTGACCGTCACCTCTAGTGAATTCGATGCCAACGGCGGTCTCTATGGCTTGAGGGTTGTGTCGAACGGCGCCATCACACTGACCAATTCCTTTGCCATTGGAAACACCTCCGGTGATGGAGTTGAACTCGATAACAGTTCCGCTTTAACGCCCCAGCTTATCACCGTGACAGGTAATGGGACTTATAGTTCTAGCGAAAGCGCATATAACAATTCTTTTGATAACAATTTTGGCAAGGGTTTACTCATCAATACCAACGGCGCAGTTACTATCACCGATGTGACTGCCAGCGGCAACGGCTTACTCGGAGCGCCTGGCGCCGGAGCCGGTGCAAGCGTGACTGACAGCGGCATCACATCCACTGTAACCCTGACGGGCATGGATGTATTCAATAGCAATAATGGTGACGGCTTGGATGTAACCAGCAGTGACGCTATCACCGCCACCCATCTTGTTGCAGATTCAAATTCTAATGGCAATGGCGCTATCTTTAATAATATTTCAAATACCGGAAAGACCGGAACGGTTACGGTCAATTCCAGTCAGTTCAATAATGATTATTATTATGGTTTATCCGTAAAGAGCCACGGCCTCATCACGATTAATAATGTCACCGCGGATACCGATGCGATCGGGAACTTTGCCGCTGGCGCTGGCGCTTCGATCACAAATGCCTTCGCAGGGATTACGGCCGGCGTGACCTTCACAGGATCGAATTTTTTCGATGAGAATTACCAGAGCGGCATGCTCCTCAGCAGTAACGGCGCCATAAAAGCCAGCGGACTCGAGGCGAGCCACAATAGCGGCTTTGGAGCATATTTTGATAACTGCAACACTGATGGTACGCTTAACTGCACCACCACTACCACAAATCAACCGATCACGCTGACCGGCACCAATACATTCAATAATAATTTTTGGGGATTCCAAGCTTTTGGTACAGGCGCGATGACGATCAATCAATTGACGGCGGATGGGAACACTGGAACAAGCGGCGTCCCGGGCTTCGGCGCCACCCTGAATAATTCATTTAACAATGGAACCGGCAGTTTGACGCTCACTTCCGGTGTATTCAATAACAATATCGGCTCTCAGGGTTTATACGCGGTATCGAACGGCACGATGACACTGAGCAATTTATCGGCGAGCGGAAATCTGGCAGGCGGTGGGGCATTCACGGCTGATGGTGTTGATATCTCAGATACCAGTACGAAGGCCACTGTCACCTTAAGCGGCACCAATCAATTCAACTCGAATTACACGGATGGTCTCAATCTCTCCGCTAAAGCGGCCATCACTCTCAACAACCTGACTGCTATGAATAACGGTGTTTCCCTCGGTAGTAATTCCGGTGTTGGCGTTTCCCTTGACAACACGGGCGGAATCGCGACGGTGAAGATCACGGGCACGAACATCTTCAATGGGAATTACACCGGCGGCTTATTGGTCAATAGCAAAGGCGCCATCACTGCCAATTCGCTGACCGCGGATTGCAACGGCTATAGTGATGCTTGTGCGACAGGCAATAGCCTCAGCAATACTTATGGTGTTTCTCTCAACAATACTTGGACTACGATGCCGGGTGTTATCTTAACGGGAACGAATTTCTTTAACAAAAACTACTCGGTTGGATTGCAGGTTAACACCTATGGGACGATCAGCACCAGCAATTTGAACGCGAGTGGTAATGTCACCAACGGCACTACCGGTGATGGAGTGGATTTAAATAACGCCCTCAATCCCACATCGACCACACTGACTGCGAAGACGGTCATACTCGGCGGCTTCAATAATTTTGGCGATAACGGCATGAACGGATTGGTGGTCAATTCGCTCGGTGCAATTACGGTGAGCAATCTAACGGCGAATGTCAGCTATATCGGAACTTCCACAGGAAATAGCGTGGTTCTTGCCAACAATTCCACTGGCATGGTGAGCGGCGTGACCTTGGTCGGCACAAACTTTTTCAATGATTATCAAAGCACGGCCACGAATCAAGATGGTTTGTTGATTCAATCTTTCGGCGCGATCAGCGCCATCAACTTAACTGCCAACGGCAACGGAAATGACGGCGTCGTAATTGATAACAGCGGAGCGAATCCGCTCAAGCCTCAAACCGTAAAGTTGAACGGCACGAATATCTTTAATTCCAATCAGGGCCTGGGTTTGTC
>JBAUMB010000030.1:0-3497 GCA_049578465.1 Anaerolineales bacterium | reverse complement strand
CCTTAACCTAAAACGGCATGATCTATTGATTCTTTTTTGCGCGGCTGTTTTGGGAGCAGGCATATATTTGCTTGCCAGCATGTTGATTTATCGCATTGGTTTTCCGTTGGACGATTCGTGGATTCATCAAACCTATGCGCGCAATCTTGCTCTTCACGGTCAATGGGCATTTCAACTTGGACATCCATCCGCTGGCTCGACCGCGCCGCTCTGGACGTTTGTCCTTGCAATTGGTTTTTGGCTGGGTCTTGCTCCATATTTTTGGACGTATCTTATCGGTGGCTTGACTCTCTTTGGACTCGGAGTTTTAACGGAGGCAACGGCTCGAAGCCTGCTTTCAATCTATCATCCGCGCATTCCATGGGTCGGATTATTTTTTGTCGCTGAATGGCATTTTCTTTGGGCGGCGATGTCCGGCATGGAAACTCTGCTCGACGCTTTATTATTGACCAGCGTTTTGGCTTTGCTAATGACCGGCTCACGTCGTTACTTGACCTTGGGTTTGCTGACCGGTCTAAGTGTTTGGGTTCGCCCTGATGGTTTGACTCTGCTTGCTCCGGTTATTTTGACTGTTCTTTTTATTGAGAAATCCAATCGAGATAAATTTAATACCATTGTTCAATATCTGATCGGCTTCGGATCGCTTTTTGTCCCGTATCTGCTTTTTAATCTTTGGCTTTCCGGAACACCGATGCCAAATACTTTTTATGCCAAGCAAGTTGAATATGCGTACTGGCAATCGGAACCATTCCTTTATCATATCGGAGTTTTACTCATTCAAGTATTTACGGGGCCAGGAATTATTCTTCTGCCCGGGATTATCGGCTGGGCAGTCTTATCCATCCGTCGCCGTGATTGGGCTGGCATCGCGTCTATATTGTGGTGTGGTGGTTATCTCTATTTATATATTTCGCGGCTGCCTGCTTATCAACACGGACGCTATTTAATGCCCGCCATGCCGATTCTATTTTTGTTTGGGTTGCTTGGGCTTATTGAATTTGTGAAATCTAATATGTTTAAACGGTATCATTGGATGGCGCAAACAGTTTGGCAAGTTAGCTTGATGCTAGTAGTGCTTCTGTTTGTTGGACTAGGCGCGCGCGCTTACGGGGAAGACGTCGGTCTGATAGAATCGGAGATGGTGGTGACGGCGAAATGGGTCGCTCAAAATATTCCGCCCAACGCAATCATTGCTGCACATGATATTGGTGCGCTGGGCTATTTTGATCATCATCAATTGATTGATTTGGCAGGGTTGGTGTCGCCGGAAGTGATACCGTTTATGCGCGATCAGACGCGGCTGGCGGCCTATTTGAATCAGCGCGGAGTAAGTTATCTGATCGCGTTCCCGGATTTTTATCCGGATCTGACGCGAAATGCGCCGGTCGTCTTTAGCAGCGGAGGCAAATTTGCTATTGAATCCGGTCAAACCAACATGGCTGTTTATCGTTGGATATCGCCTTAATCGGTTAAAATTGGACTATGTATCCGTGCTATACTGAGTTGAGGATATTTGTGAGTTTGGGATGAAGAAAATTACATTGCTCATTGTGGACGATCATCCGCTATTCCGTCAAGGAGTGGTGGACGCGCTTACGTTGGAATCGGACCTGAAAGTGGTTGGACAAACCGCCAGCGGATCTGAAGCGCTGGAGTTGATTCGTTCCCTCAAGCCAGCCGTCGCGGTGCTGGATGTGAATTTGCCGGGGCTTAATGGACAACAGATCACTCATCAAGTTACGCAGGAAAAATTACCTACTCGTATCCTTCTTGTTACAGGATACGATGATGTCGAACAGGCTTTGCATGCCGCACTGGCAGGCGCGGCCGCATATTGTTCGAAGAATATTGAGCCGCAAAATTTAATTCAAATCATTCGCGAAGTAGCTGCGGGAAAGTTTTTATTTGGTTCGCGAACTTTGAGTCAGCGTGAATTGGATGGGTGGGTCAAAGAACAATTAGAAGGAATGCGCCGTTCATACAGTGAACCTGGAAGCCCGTTTCATCCGCTCTCTGAACGCGAGATGGAAGTGCTTGAATGTGTTGTGAAAGGCATGAGCAATAAAGAGATCGCCGGTTTGCTTGGTATCAGCCATCAAACGGTGAAAAATCATGTAACTTCGATTTTGCGTAAGTTCGGCGTAGAGGACCGTACGCAGGCTGTTGTTTATGCGTTGAAACATGGCTGGGTGCAATTGAAGAATTCGGAAAGAAGACTTCAGCAATAAAATATCATTGGTGAGGATGATGAATATGACGGATGAAACTTTTAATGCCCAGACTGAGTTGGAGGAAACTCAACGGGCTTTGCGTGAGATCACTCTGATGATCGAACAAAGTCAGGGCGAGTTATCCAAACTTGCTCAACGAAATGCGGCAATCACATCGCATCTTCAGCAGATTCAAAATCAAACGATCCAGGCTTCAGCGCAGGATGTTCGAATGGCTTATGATTCTGCTTTGGATGCGCAGCAGCGTCTCTTTGTGATGCGCGGGCAGTTGGAAAAACTTCAAAGCGACAAAAATCATTTAGAGAAATATATAGTTGCACTGGGTCAGATTGGCGCTGGAGTTTCAACTGACGGCGAATCTGCTTCGGGAAATGGAAAAACACCTTCGGGCGGTATAGAAATGATCGTGAACGCGCAGGAGGCGGAGCGCCAACGGCTTTCGCGTCAGATGCACGATGGGCCGGCTCAAGCGATGTCGAATTTTATTTTGCAAACCGAAATCGCGATGCGGCTCCTTGATGTGGATCCGGCTCAGGCAAAAGAAGAACTTGGAAATCTAAAAGCCGCGGCGATGGGAACTTTTCAAAAAGTCCGCAACTTTATCTTTGAATTGCGTCCGATGATGCTCGATGATCTAGGTCTCGTTCCTACACTCCGTAAATATGCGGATGCTTTCAAGGAGCAGACTGGCTTAGACGTCAGCTTAACGATTACCGGAAGTGAACGCCGCCTTGAGCCATATTTGGAAGTGATGATATTTCGCGCTGTGCAGGAACTTCTCGGGAATGCTTCGCATCACAGCCAGGCTTCGGTAGTGAAGATTTTGTTAGATATGGGAAACGAAATGATACGGGTCAGCATAGACGATAATGGAAAAGGTTTTGATTCCGAATCTGTTCTCAATGGCAAGAGTCTTGGCTTGAAACTGATCCGCGAGCGTTCCGAGATGTTAGGCGGTTCGTTTGATATTGACAGTTCTGCAGGAAAGGGCTCCCGAATTTCCTTTTCCATTCCTGTGCATGGATGATTCGGGAGAGATTACAAAAATATTAGACTAACATAATTGTTAGGGCTATACCTTGATTATTATTTGGATTTCGCTATAATATAACTAACCTTGGATGGCCTCCAAGGAAACCGTAAAGAAAGGAGAAATAAATCCTATGTTATTCGCCCCGAAGGAAAATGGCCAGGGTCTGGTTGAGTATGCGTTAATTCTTGTTTTGGTTGCCATCGTTGTTATCGCGGTCTTGATGGTCTTGGGCC
>JBAUMB010000029.1:0-11993 GCA_049578465.1 Anaerolineales bacterium | reverse complement strand
ATGTAGGCATCGTTCTCTTGCTCTTTGCTTTCTTGCTCGGAATATTCAACAATATCCGCTCAAAGGATTGGGCGCACTTGATTTTCGGTCACACCGGTTTGGTCGCGCTAGTCTTTTATATTTCCTTCCTGGCTCTGCTGGGTAGCTTCTTAGGAAACACTGCGATTGCGCCGAGAGTTGCAGTTGCCATTAGTAAGCTCCCGCTCCCATTCACAATTATCGCTCTGGTATTTGGTTTGTTGGTTATGTTCTCCGGCTTCTTTAGGAATTTGGTAGAAGGTCATCGCCCGTTGATTGAAGGAAAAGGCATTGGTGGCTTTCTCATGTTCCTTGTCCAATCGTTCATGGATGTTTTTGAAACCGTCATTAGTATGCTCAGCAATACACTGTCATTTGTTCGTGTAGGCGCGTTCGCGGTGGCACACGGTGGTCTGAGTCTTGCCATCTTTTCGCTGGCTGGAACTGAGCCGAACGTAAAATTCTGGATCGTCATTCTCATCGGCAATATCATCATCGTCGGACTCGAAGGATTGATCGTAGGCATTCAGACGATGCGTCTGCACTATTACGAGTTGTTTGGCAAGTTCTTTACTGGCGGCGGTATGCGCTTTGAGCCATTGAAGGTGACTCCTTCGAATGAGGAGGGTTAGTTCATCTGAATTGAATTGATCCTGATTTTCTTTCGTGCGCAAATAATAAATTTCTAATTCATAAGGAGAGAAACAATGTTTGTCGTTTTTGCAGTGCTCGTAGGTTTGATCCCGGTTATTCCGGCTGTGATCTATGTCCTTCAAAATGGGAAGACCAACCCATCCAAATCAATTTCACGCTTGGTTAGTGGATTTAATGCCTTTAACTTCTTAGTCGGCATGATGGCGGCCGGACTTGCAGTAGTTTGGTTTGCTTCGCCTTCTGTTGTTCTTGCCGCTGGATTAAGTCAAGCTGCTACTGCGGCTGATCCATATGCTAGACTCGCCGCGGCGCTTTCAACAGGTTTGGCGTGCATCGGCGCAGGGATTGCAGTGGGCGGCTCCGGCGCGGCCGCTGTCGGCGCGACTGCGGAGAAGCCTGAATCTTTCGGTCGTTCGTTGATCTTCGTCGGTCTGTCCGAAGGTATCGCCATCTACGGCTTGATTATTTCCTTCCTCGTTTTGCCGAAGTAATTTTATGAAAGTGCTTGTGATCGGTCATCCAAATGCCGTGCTGGGATTCTCGCTTGCCGGAGTTCATGGTCAGGCAGTGACAAACCCTGATGAGGCTCATCAGGCTCTGGATACTGCATTGGCGGCGAAGGATGTTGGTATTATTTTGGTGACTCAAGATATAGCCAAACAGATTCAAGCTCGGATGGATGATTTGAAATTACACAGCACGATCCCGTTGGTAGTTGAGATTCCGTCGCCGGAAGGTGTTTCTCCGGATGAACCTTCCCTAAGCGAAGTTGTCCTTCGGGCAATCGGCATCAAGCTATGATTCTTTCCTGATGCGTCTTTGCGTCAGGTGAAATGGATTGGTATTCGAGTTATGAGAGAAGACGAAAATATCGAGGCGCTCTCCCGCGCAATTTTGCGCGACGCGCAGGCAGAGGCTGAACAAATTCAAACGGACGCAAAAGCGAAAGTGGATGCTATCCGTCAGCGCGCGCAAGAACAAGCTGAGTCTGAAAGCAAAGTCATCTTGGATCACGCACACGTTGAGTCCGAACGTTTACGCGGACAAGTGATTGCATCCGCTCAGTTAAAAGCGCGCACGCTGCAGTTGGAACATCGCGAAAAAATTCTGGATAAGGTATTCGAGGCCGCCCGGCAAAGACTCTCTTCGATTCAAAAACGTTCTGACTACGACCAAATTGTGGCTCAACTTCTTCGGGAAGCTTTGACTCAATTGAAAGCGGATCACGCTGAAGTCCGCGCGGATGATGCGACGCAGAAATCTTTCAAGACACAAACTCTCGAACAAATCTCAAAAGAATTGAACGCGCACATCTCGATGGGAAAATCCCTCGAAAGCGGAATTGGTGTGGTTGTGGATGCATCGGAAGGTCGTCTGCATTACGATAACACGTTAGAGACGCGCTTGAATCGATTACAGAACGCGCTGCGTTCATCGGTATACCATGTGTTGATGGGAGAGAAGTTATGAGTGAGCAGATCGGAACTGTGATCTGGATCAACGGGCCCGTGGTGCGCGCCCGCGGCTCGCGCCATGTGGGCATGTTGGAATTGGTCGAAGTGGGTGAAGAGCGTTTGGTCGGCGAAGTGATCGGTTTGAATGGCGACATCATCACCGCGCAGGTCTATGAAGAAACATCGGGCATGAAAACGGGCGCGCCGATCTTTGGCACAGGCTTGCCGCTTTCGGTGGAACTCGGTCCCGGTTTATTGAAAAGCATCTTTGACGGAGTCCAGCGTCCCTTGCCGTTGATCGAAATGCAATCGGGTTCATTCATCGGACGCGGCATGAGATTGGATCCGTTGTATCGAAAAGACCGCTGGAAATTTAATCCGAAAGCAAAAGTCGGCGATGTAGTGAATGGCGGCGCGATCCTCGGCACTGTGATGGAAACCGAAACCTTCGAACATCGCATCATGGTGCCGCCCGATCTTTCCGGGACTTTGAGTTGGGTCGCGTCATCTGGTGAATACACCATCGAGGAGCCGATTGCGCGATTGAAGATTGGCAACGAAGAAAAAGAATTGACCATGTTGCAGCGCTGGCCCGTGCGCCGACCGCGTCCGTATCAATCTCGTCTCGGTGTGAACACACCATTGATTACAGGTCAGCGCGTGTTGGATACATTCTTCCCGGTTGCGAAAGGCGGCGCAGCAGGAATCCCTGGCCCGTTCGGATCAGGAAAGACGGTCACGCAACACAGCATTGCCAAATGGGCTGATGCGCAAGTGATCGTTTATATCGGTTGCGGCGAACGCGGCAATGAAATGACCGAGGTGCTACAGGAGTTTCCGCATTTGGTTGACCCGCGCAGTGGTCGTCCGTTGATGGAACGCACCGTATTGATTGCAAATACATCCAACATGCCGGTCGCGGCGCGCGAAGCAAGTATTTACACCGGCATCACAATCGCTGAATATTATCGTGATATGGGTTTTCACGTAGCATTGATGGCTGACTCAACATCGCGTTGGGCTGAAGCCTTACGCGAAGTTTCAGGTCGTTTGGAAGAAATGCCGGCTGAGGAAGGTTATCCTGCTTATCTTGCGGGACGCCTCGCTGAATTTTATGAGCGCGCCGGTTATGTGGAAACAACTAACGGCAATCAAGGCTCGGTCACCATTGTCGGCGCGGTGTCGCCTCCCGGCGGTGACTTTTCTGAGCCGGTCACGCAACACACCAAACGATTTATTCGCTGCTTTTGGGCGTTGGATAAATCGTTAGCATCCGCGCGGCACTTTCCATCCATCAATTGGCTGGATAGTTATAGCGAATATCTCGAAGATGTAGCGGATTGGTGGCGTGAACAGGTCGGCACCGATTGGCTTGCAATGCGTAATCATGCCATGGAAATATTGAGCGAAGAGAGTCGTCTGTCGCAGATTGTCAAACTGGTTGGACCCGACGCGCTTCCTGATGAAGAACGTCTGGTATTGGAAACAGCCCGTTTGATTCGAGAGGGTTTTCTCCAACAAAATGCTATGGATAAGATCGACGCGTATTCATCGCTTCAAAAGCAAGTCAAGATGTTGAGTCTCATTTTGCATTTCCATGAGCGCGCGCTGCGGATCGTCAAGCATGGTGCACCGATCTCGATCATCCATAGCTTGCCTAGTGTGGACACATTGATCCGCATGAAGACTCTGGTGCCGAATGAAGAATTGGAAAAGATGGACGATATTCAAAAAGAAGTCGATGAGCAAATGAGTCGATTGGATTCGGAGTACCGATGAGCGATGTCATTGTGCAAGGCGGACAGGAAGTCCTCGGCGTAAACCGCATCGAAGGGCCGATCGTCTTTGTAGAAGGCGCGGCGAACGTCAGTTACGATGAAGTAGTAGAGATTCGCGATTCGCAGAATCGTTTGCGCCGCGGGCGAGTGCTGGAAGTGGGCGAGAAGGTTGCGGTCATCCAAATCTTCGCGGGTTCAACGGGTCTCTCAATTGACGGTACGCGCGTCCGCTTTCTGGGCGACACGTTGCGTGTCCCAGTTGCGGAAGAAATGTTGGGGCGCGTCTTCGACGGCTTGGGCAATCCTATTGACGGAGGTCCGCAGCCATTGACCGATAAATATGCCGATGTTAATGGGCAGCCAATTAATCCCACCGCGCGCGTTTATCCGCGCGATTATATTCAAACCGGCATCTCAGCCATTGATGGAATGAACACGCTTTTGCGCGGACAAAAACTTCCGATCTTTTCCGGTGCAGGCATGCCGCACGATCAACTCGCCGCGCAAATTGTGCGACAAGCTACATTGGGTGCGGAGGCGGGTGCGCCCGCTTCGCAGTCGGAACAATTTGCGATTGTGTTCGCGGCGATGGGGGTCAAGCATGATGTGGCTGATTTCTTCCGCAAATCATTCATGGAAAGCGGCGCGTTGACTCGTGTCGCGATGTTTTTGAATCTTGCAGATGATCCGCCGGTGGAACGTTTGGTTACGCCGCGCGCCGCGCTGACGTTGGCTGAATACTTAGCTTATGAAAAACAAATGCACGTGCTGGTCATTCTCACCGACATGACGAACTATTGCGAAGCGCTTCGGCAGATTTCGAATATCCGCGGTGAAGTGCCCAGCCGCAAAGGTTATCCTGGTTACCTTTATAGCGACCTTGCATCGCTTTATGAGCGCACCGGACGCATCCGCACCAGCGAAGGCTCGATCACGCAGATTCCGATTCTGACCATGCCTAATGATGACATCACGCATCCCGTCCCCGACCTGACTGGATACATTACCGAAGGGCAGATCACGCTCGGGCGCGATCTCGATCAGCAAGGCGTTTATCCGCCAATTGCCGTATTGCCGAGTCTTTCACGTTTGATGAAAGATGGAATCGGCAAGGGATTGACGCGCGAAGATCATCCGCATTGGGGTGCGCAACTTTATGCGGCGTATGCTCACATGCAAGATGTGCGCGCATTGGCTTCGGTCATCGGCGAAGAAGAGTTGGGAGATGTTGATAAAAAATATTTACAACTCGGGCGCGCCTTTGAACGTCAATTTGTCAATCAGTCGCTGACTGAGAATCGCACTATCGAACAAACGCTGAACATCGGTTGGAAATTGCTGTCTGCATTGCCGAAGGAAGAATTGACCCGCGTCAGCTTGGACGAGATCAAGAAATATTATCAGGGTGAAGATGCCGAGCATTAATGTCGCGCCGACTCGCACGAATCTGATCCGTATCAAAAAGGAACTTCGTTTTGCGCGCGAAGGATATGAAATCCTGGATCGCAAACGCGAAGTGCTGACAACGGAATTGGTCCGCGTGGCGCATGAAGCTGATATTCTTCAAAAGGAAGTTTGGAAACTTTTGGAGACAGCTTATAGTGCCTTGGAGAATGCGCGCTTGACGATGGGCAGTGACCATGTGGAATGGGCGGCTCTGGCCGCCAATAAAACCGTGGACGTTCATCTCAAACTACGCGGCATCATGGGTGTTGCGATTCCCGTGATCGAAGCGCGCGGCGATTTGCCTAAAATGTTATATAGCTTGAGCGGAACGAGCGCTTCATTGGATGAAGCCGCCGCGGCCTTCCGGGAAGTGGTCATGAAGACGCCGCAACTTTCCATGCTGGTGACAACGGTTTGGCGGTTGGCTGGCGAGCTTCGCAAAACACAACGCCGTGTGAACGCGCTTCAACATATTTTTATTCCTCAATACGAAGAGACCGTCGCATTTATTGTCAGCTCGCTGGAAGAGCGTGAACGCGAAGAGACTTTTCGATTAAAATGGTTGAAGTCCAAGATGGAACGTGCGGAGTCTGAATCTGCTCCGGTATAAATCCATCCAGCTAATCATCAGAGCAACGAGGAGACGACCATGAAATTTGGCGTATTGGGCACAGGAATAGTTGGGCAAACCATCGGTTCGAAGCTGGTACGTTTGGGACATGACGTGATGATGGGTTCCCGCGATGCAAGCAATCCAAAAGCTGTTGAGTGGGCGAATAATGAGGGCAGTCCGCGCGCGTTGTATGGGACGTTTGCAAATGCCGCCGCGCATGGCGAAATCATCTTTAATTGCACGCTTGGCACTGCCTCGTTGGAAGCGCTTCATCAAGCCGGCGCTAGTAATTTAAAAGGCAAGATCGTTATTGATACGGCCAACCCGATTGATTATTCAACCAATGAATGGTCGCTGACCGTTTGCAACACCGATTCGCTCGGCGAACAAATTCAGCGCGCATTTCCCGAAGCGCGGATTGTAAAATCCTTGAATACCATCAATTGCAATGTAATGGTGGACCCGAATAAATTATCCGAGCGCACCGATATCTTTGTCAGCGGAAATGATCCCGAAGCCAAGAAGGCGGTTACAAAAATTCTGCGCGATGGGTTTGGCTGGATATCGGTCATTGATTTAGGCGATATCACCACATCGCGCAGCGTCGAAATGTATGTAGTTCTTTGGCGAAACTTCCGGCATGTTGTCAACTCGTATCGCTTCAACATTAAACTGGTAAGCCATTAAGATTCGCTTTTGGACAAGAGAGGGTTTTGGCGATAGAATCCCAGAACCCTTTTTATTTTAAAATGAAAACACTTCGAAAGATTTTTGAAGAACTTTCTTTTTCTCACTCTCCTGATCAGTTGCCTGATGTTTTAATCGAAGGCATTGCCATTGATAGCCGCGCGGTCAAGCCCGGATATTTATTTGTCGCGATGAAAGGCGGATCGTTTGACGGGCATGATTTCATTTCGAAGGCAATTGAGAACGGCGCAGTTGCTATCGTTGGCGAAAAAGATATCAGCAGTTTGAAAGTTCCTTATATACAACTTGAAAATACGCGTCAAGCCTTGACTTGGATCGCGGCTTCGTTTTACGATTTTCCGGCGCGCAAGCTGACGGTGATCGGCGTCACCGGCACGGACGGCAAGACCACCACTTGTAATTTGATCTACAAAATATTATTGGCGGCCGGAATCAAAGCCGGTTTGATCTCAACCGTGAATGCTGTAATTGGCGATGAAGTTTTGGATACAGGTTTTCATGTCACCACGCCGGATGCTCACGATGTCCAACATTATCTCGCGCGCATGGCAGATGCTGGCTTGACTCATGTTGTGCTGGAAACAACCTCGCACGGCTGGGCGCAATTCCGCGTGGACGCCTGTGAGTTTGACATTGGCGTTATCACGAACATCACGCACGAGCATCTCGACCAGCATGGTTCTTATGAAAATTATCGCGCGGCAAAGGGACGATTATTTACATCACTTGAAAAAACTTTGCCGAAGTCGCAAGGCAATCCGCGCTTGGCTGTGTTGAACCGCGATGATCGTTCGTTTGAGTATCTTGATTCAATTACCAATGTAAATAAAATTAGTTACAGTCTTACTGCGAGCTCAGACGTTCGCTCGGAAGAAATTCAATATAATCCGTTTGGGATTCAATTCAAAGCAGTCGGCAGTGACTTACGCGTGGAAATAAAAAGCAAGTTGGTTGGAGCATATAACGTTTCCAATTGTTTGGCGGCATTGACGGCGACTGTCATTGGGCTTGGCATAAAACCGGAGATCGCGGCAAAAGGAATCGAATCGTTGGAAGGTGTGCCGGGGCGCATGGAGCGGATTGACCTGGGTCAGAATTTTACTGCGATTGTTGATTTTGCTCATACGCCCAATGCGTTGAAAGTTACTCTTGAAGCGGCGAGGGAAATGCTTTCTTCTTTAACTGCGAAGGAAAAAATGAATCTTGGCGTTCTTCGCGATCCTAGCGGTTCAGAAAATCAAAATGACAAACCGCGTGTGATTGCAGTCTTTGGTTCGGCAGGATTGCGCGATAAAGAGAAACGCCGCATGATGGCTGAGACATCTATTGAGCTGGCTGATTTAACGGTGTTGACCGCCGAAGACCCGCGCACGGAATCGCTGGAGGGAATCCTCGAGGAAATGGCAGCTGGTTCGAGGTCGAGGGGCGGACGCGAAGGTGAGACATTTTGGCGCGTCGCGGATCGCGGCGAAGCGATCAAGTTTGCGTTGAGTCTGGCGCGTTCCGGCGATATTGTTTTATCGTGCGGAAAAGGTCACGAGCAATCCATGTGCTTTGGCGCGATTGAATATCCGTGGGATGATCGCACTGCGACGCGCGCAGCGTTGAGTGAACTGCTTGGCGTCAAAGGTCCGAAGATGCCTTATCTGCCGACGCAAAATAAGAGCGAAGAGGAGTGGTTGAAATGATGGAAGTGAAACCGGTCACGCTGACCGGAAAACAGGTTCGGCTCGAACCGTTGAGCGAAGCGCATGTGCCCGGCTTGACCGCGGTCGGAATGAACGAAGAGATTTGGCGCTGGATGCCTTATGGTGTCATGAAGAATGAAGAGGATATTCGGCAGTGGGTGCAGAACTTGTTGGAGCAAATCCCCGGCGGTTCAGTGATGCCGTTTGCCGTGATCCATTTGTCATCGGGACTCGTGGCGGGCGCGACGCGTTATATGGATATTCATCCAAAGGATTACGCGTTGGAAATCGGCGGGACGTGGTACGGAGTCGAATTCCAGCGAACAGCGGTAAACACCGAATCCAAATATTTGTTATTGCGTCATGCCTTTGAAGACTTGAAATGTATCCGCGTTCAAATCAAAACCGATTTACGAAACGAACGTTCGCAAAAAGCCATCGAGCGGATCGGCGCGGTGCGCGAAGGCGTTCTGCGCAATAATATGATTATGCCCGATGGCTATTATCGAAGTTCGGTGTATTACAGCATTCTTGATAACGAATGGCTTGCGATGAAGGCAAGGTTAGAAGAGATGATGAACAAGGTTGATTCGAGATAGGAGATTTTCCCGTGAAGGCCGTGTTAAGCCGCAGTTCGCGGCCGTGACCAACGAGCCTGCTCATTGGCCTTGAGGCGGCTGCCATAGTTCGACCTTGTTTCCCTCTGGATCAATAACCCAAGCAAACTTCCCATACTCGGATTCGTCAATCTTCTCGAGCACATTGCAGCCTTCTTCCTTCAAGACCTTGACCAAGGCGTGAAGGTCTTCCACTCGGTAGTTGACCATGAAGGAAGCAGAGCTCGGAGCAAAGTGATCACTTTCTTGCGGATCGATGAGCCAGGCAGTTGTGCCTGCAACCGGCTTGCCCTCGGAGTCGGTCCAATCGAAGGCAGCTCCGCCCCAGCTTTGGACATCGATTCCTAGGTGCCGCTTATACCAAGCTTGTAGCGCCGGAGCATCTTTGGCCTTGAAGAAGATGCCGCCAATACCAGTGACTCGTTTCATGTAGCCTCCTATGTTGTGTGATGGTGAGAGCAATGTTTCTTCTGTGGCCCAACGGACCGCAGCGGCGGTAGCCAGTCCGTGCGAGATAAGTCCCGTCCGATTGTAACTGGTTGTTTCGCGCATGCAATATCGTCGACGGCCTCTTCCGTGAGCTTGAGCAACTGGTTAGGGCGCGTACTTGCGATCATTGCACTCATTTTTTTGTCGGCTCATAGTAAAGAGTTACCGCGCCACAACCAAATGTTTTTGTTTTTAATAGTTTAAGTTTAATTCTATCCTTGACGTTTTTAAATAGGGGTAAGCCGCTTCCTAAAACAACTGGATGAACACTAAGCTGGAATTCATCAATTAATTCAAGTTGCGATAAGGCTACGATTAAACTGGGGCTGCCCGCTAAAATGTTTTTACCAGCTTGTTGTTTGAGTTCTAAAATTTCTTCTTTAATGATTTCCTTTTTCAATTTTGAATTTTTCCAGTCAACCTTTTTCAGCGTGTGGGAATAAACAATTTTTGAAATATTGTCTATTAATACCGCGAATTCATCCTCTGGTTTGACGCCGGTAGGATTTTTGACAATGGATGGCCAATAACTTTCCATCAGTTGATATGTTATTCTACCGAATATGATGGTGTCCGAGTTACGGAATAGCTCATTGTAATGTTGAAGTGTTTCTTCATCCGCGATCATTGCCGTGTGGTCGCAAAACCCGTCGAGTGTCATATTGATTGCTGCAATTAGTTTTCTCATATTTTGTCCTTAATTGTAATCATTTTTTTTCGCTCGTTTCTTGCAGAAAGTTAGCACTGCTGCCAAGCATGACGCATAACTAATACAAAAACGAAGTAAGCATTTTGTGCGCCCTAACGAACCGGAGCTAAGCTGCGGCGACGTGCAGCCGCTCGATTGACGTTTTTAGTTTACGACAACATTTGCCATTTAGCAATAACAAAGTCTACGCACTGGCGTGAAAGTCAGCTACGCGGGCTACAGCCTCTGCGAAGCGTTGTGTCCGCATGTTGCGCAGTGCCTCGCGCAGATGGAGCATTCCATATTGTGCCTTTGCATGGGGAGTCATCATGTCTATCTTGTTCGATATCAGGTCTTGATGATATTCTCTAAAGTTCGGCGTGGACATATCCGCATCAATTGCGATGCCTGTTCGCGAAGCCTCCAGCAGTAGAAAAGCCATATAGAACATGGAAAGCGCTTGACGCATCAGGAAGAAGCGGGCGCGTCTATATTCGTCGACTGGCTCGCCGAAATATGTGGTCAGATATTCTTCTTCGCGAGCTTCATCTTTGACGAAGAAGTTCGCCACAAGAGCTAGATCAGCATAGCGATCATTGAGGAAGGCTGATTCCCAATCCACCAACCAAATGTGCTCGCCATCGAAGCGGATATTTTGCGGCTTTAGATCGTTATGGCTTGAGACCATTTCAGAGTTATTGCGCGGGTAAACCTTTAACAATTCTTCGTAACGGCGGAAGACTTCCTCGGTTGCACTTTCCGGCAGGAGATGTGCCGTTTGAAAGCGGCGAACGAAGCCGTTGTTCATGGCGTCAAAATAGCTGCCCATTTTTGGAAGTGGAAAATGCGGAAGTGCATGGAGCCGTTGAAGGGTCGGAGCGATGTGCAGTGCCATATCATCAGGAAAAGGCTTTGCTTCCACGAAGTCGGTGATTAGAATTCTATCCTCCACGTTTGCATACCAAATCCGGGGAGCGATGTCCGCCTCAGCCGCAGTTTGCATGCAGGCAAACTCTTGCGCAGGATCGCTGATGATCTCGGTGCGCAGGATTTTCAGCAGGTAAGGATTTTTTCTTACAACAATCTTAAAAGCACGGGCCGAACTAAGTCCTCCACTCAAAAGGCGAATCTCTTCGTATTCATTCACGCCAAACGCTGTATGCAGTGCGCGCCTCACTGCGAATTGTTTTGCCTGAGGGATCATAATTGTCACCTTGTTAACTCAGTCGGCCTTTGTCTTCCTTTTCTATCAGAACGAGTTCATTTGTAACTTCTCCATAGCTCCAACCATCAATCTCTGGAGGAGTCACACCCAAAGCGCTGAGCATGCTCTTGATCTGCTCGCGGTGTTCGGTTGCATGATTAATCACCTGCAGCATAACAACCCACGTCGCTACGAAGTATCCATCCTTTGTGCGGAGTCGAGTCTTCAGGGATATGCTCGACTCGTCTCTCGCCAGTGCTAGGAGGCCTTCTCCACTGATGCGCGCGGACTCCTGCAATTCGGCGAACGCGAGAGGAGTATTGGGTCTCGCTTCAACTGGCAGAGTCAGGAGTGATAGATAGCCGCGCTGCCCGGCTACGAGATGCAATAAGGTGCTGCGAATGCTCCCCTTCGTGGCGGACTGAGGTTCCGCATCGAGTTGCTGGTCACTAAGGTTAAGGCAAACTTGGATGATCTGGCTGTTCGCCCAGTTGTTGTGCTCGAATAACTTCTCAAGGATATTTTCGTTCATTAAGAGACTCCTTTGGTTATGTTAATGCCGCCCAACGATTGCGTTGACGGGGAAGGTGGGTTGATTCTACTATTCACTATAATATCGAAACGCCAGTGTATACG
>JBAUMB010000028.1:0-3579 GCA_049578465.1 Anaerolineales bacterium | reverse complement strand
AATAGTCAACGCCTTAATATCTTCCTGAAAACATCCTGCTACAACGCGGGACGTTTTTTCAACTACAATATCTTGGTTGGTAAGGAAATCAAACCTCAACTCAACAAATCAATGAGCAAGAGTTAAGTGAGCAAACTTAGAAGTATAGGAGATAGAAATGAAAACTTATACCAAACCATCGGATGCCGAGCTTAAGAAGCTCTTATCTTCCATGCAATATCAGGTCACACAGCACGAAGGCACCGAGCCGCCTTTTCAAAATGAATATTGGAATAACAAGCACGCCGGGATTTATGTCGATGTCGCATCGGGCGAGCCGTTGTTCAGTTCGCTGGATAAATACGATTCAGGCACTGGCTGGCCCAGTTTCACCAAGCCTTTGGAGCCGGAGCATGTCATCAACCACACCGACTTCAAACTCTTTCTGCCGCGCACTGAAGTCCGTTCGAAGGTTGGCGATTCCCATTTGGGACATGTCTTCAACGACGGCCCCGCTCCGACCGGTCAGCGTTATTGCATGAACTCCGCTTCACTGCGTTTTATTCCGCTCGAGGATTTGGAGAAGGAAGGATACGGTCAATATCTCTCGTTGTTCAATCGAGAAACCTCAAAGAGCGCCGATAAATAATTGTTTGGCAAATCGGTCTTCTCTACATGTCATTCTGAGCCGCGAAGCGGCGAAGAATCTCTCGTAACAGAATGCTTTTGGTTATTTGAGACTCTTCGCTACGCTCAGAGTGACATGTTTTTAATTTAACGGTGGACAATCTAATTATCCAACTCTAGTATAATCATTGGCATGGATATCAAGACTCAATTAAACGAATCAATGAAAGACGCCATGAAAAGCGGCGACGAGGTCCGCAAGCGGACGACGCGCATGGCGCTGGCAAATATCAAGCAGGTCGAAGTAGATAAACGCATCGCTCTCGATGACGCGGCGGTCATCCCATTATTGCAAAAGGAAATCAAGAATCGACGCGAAGCGGTTGAAGAAGCCAAGAAAGCGAATCGTGCCGATTTAATTGCCGATAACGAAGCTGAGATCAAAGTGATCGAATCATTCTTGCCGAAAGCGATGCCCGTCGAAGAATTGCGCACACTCACCCAAGCTGCCATTGCGGAAGTCGGCGCGGCTTCGGCGTCAGATATGGGCAAAGTGATGAAGGCGCTTTTGCCTAAAGTCGCCGGGCGCGCCGCGGGCGATCAGGTCAGCGCGATGGTGAAGGAACTTTTGACGAAATAATTTTTTGACCGCGAAGATTGCAAAGGACGCAAAGAAAAATAAATCTTTGCGCTCTGAGTGCGCTTCGCGGTTAATTTATTTATGGAAAATCGTTTCCGTTTTCCGGCTCGCATACGAAACCTGCAAATCTTTGTTCTCACTGCGGTCAGCATCGTGACCTTCGCGGCGTTGAGTTTGCCGTTGAGTCTGCGGCCCGCGGCGCTTCCGCTTCAAGCCGGCGATGTGGCTCCGCGCGATATCACCGCGCCGCGCGATGATGAATACGTCAGTCAGGTGCGGACCGAAGAAGCGCGTCAGACCGCGGAAAAAGCGGTTCAACCTATTTACACTGATCCCGACCCGGCAATCGCGCGCCAACAAATCACCCGATTAAGCACAACGTTTCAATTAATTAATCTCACCCGCGCCGATACCATCGCCACTGATGATGTCAAACAGGCACAACTTGCGAACTTGAGCAATGTCAGCTTGAAGCCGGATAGTATTAAGCTGGTTTTGTCTATTTCCGATTCGCGCTGGGATGCCGTTCAACAGGAATCGCTGCGCTTGCTGGAACAGATTATGCGTTCGCCTGTTCGCACCGACAATTTGGATGCAGTGCAGGCCAGTGTTCCATCGCTGGTCAGCTTGACGTTGGATGACGATGAATCTAATTTGGTGAGTGAATTTGTCAGCGCGTTTGTGATCACGAACAGCCAATATAGCGCCGATTTAACGGCCGCCGCTCAAAAGTCGGCGCGTGACGCGGTGCAACCCATCGTGCAAACTTATAAAGCAGGGGAACGAATCGTTTCTTCAGGCGACATCATCACGCCCGCCGATATGGAAGCCCTGCAAGAGTTCAAACTGATCCAAGTGTCTGAGCCCATTGAAACGTATTTGGGTGCGGCGGCGCTAACGATTCTGTCGGCGGCTTTTATCGGTTTGTATTTTTTACGGCGCAGGAAAGTTGTTTTCCTTTCTGATCCGCGCAGCCTGTTGATGATATCCGTCATCTTTATTGCTTTTATCCTTGGTGCGCGTTTTGTGATTCCAAACCGCACGATCATTCCTTATCTTTATCCATTACCTGCGGCGGGTTTACTATTGACAACGTTGTTTGGGATGGAAAGCGGGATCATTCTTTCGTTGGTCATTTCCGTGCTGGCCGCTTATGGATTGCCAAACACTTTGGCGTTGATGCCGTTTTATATCTTGGCTTCGTTGTGCGGTGTTTTGACACTTGGACCGGCGCGGCGCTTTTGGGGATTCTTTCGAGCGGGACTGGCGATTGCTGGCGCAGGCATCGCGGTCATCCTTGCCTATCTTTTGCCCACCGCTTCGATGGATTGGCTTGGAATCGCGACATTGAGCGTCACGGCATTGGCGAACGGAATCGCATCAGCCAGCATCGCGTTCCTACTGCAATATCCGCTGGCACAATTTTTAAATTTGCCAACGCCGATGCAACTGCTGGAAATCTCGCATCCTGATTTTCCTCTTCTTCAAATGTTTTTGCGCAACGCGCCGGGAACGTATCAGCATAGTTTGCAAGTGGCAAACCTCGCGGAGCAAGCTGCGGAAAAAATTGGTGCGGATCCGGTCTTGACGCGCGTCGGTGCGTTGTTCCATGACATCGGCAAAACGACAGACGCCTCGTTCTTTGTTGAGAATCAAGCACCGGGCAATCTCAACACACACGTGGATATCACTCCCGAACAAGCCGCGCAAAAAATCATCCAGCATGTTTTGGATGGCGTAACTCTGGCGCATAAATATCGTCTGCCGCGCCGCATTGACGATTTCATCCTCGAACATCATGGCACGATGGTCACACGTTATCAATATAATCAGGCGCTTGAAAAAGCGGGCGGCGATGCAAGCAAAGTGGATGCGGATCAATTTCGTTATCCCGGTCCGCGTCCGCGTTCGCGCGAAACCGCCATTCTGATGATCGCCGACGGCTCCGAGGCGCGCGCCCGCGCTGAAGGAGCAGAAAGCGATGACGATCTGCGTGCCATTGTCCGGTCGGTGATTGAGCGTACCCAAAAAGAAAATCAGCTGGATAATGCGCCATTGACCATGCGCGATCTCAGCCTTATTACCGATTCGTTCGTGACGACTCTGCGCGGCACCTATCATCCGCGCATTCAATATCCGGCTGCCGAGCCGCCCTCCGCATCAGCGAAAGTTCAAACCACTCCCGTCCAAGCGAAGAAGATATGATTCACATTGAAGTCGAATTCAAATCACCTGTTATTTCAAAGCCATTGATCGAGCGCTCCGCGAGCGCAGCGAATGCCGCATTGATGCATCAATCTGCCAAAGGTGACATCACCGTTGTATTGACGGAT
>JBAUMB010000027.1:0-4589 GCA_049578465.1 Anaerolineales bacterium | reverse complement strand
TTGTATGATGTTCAATGGATTGGTATCTATCTTTAATACGGGCATGCTATCATACGATTTGCTAAAAAAATCCTCGTAGGTGCGATTGAGCTGGTCAATATAATCGCGTTCCATGTTGCGTTCGTAGGTGCGATCTCGTAGCGCGATGCGCTGCATCAATACATCGGTATCGGCGTGCAGATAAACGATGAGATGGGGCTTCGGAATTTTTTCTCCGAGCGCTTCGTGGACTTTATAGTACATATCGAGTTCATCGCCCTTGAGATTGATGCGAGCAAACAATGAATCTTTGGCAAAAGTGTAATCGGAGATCAACGATTTGCCCGCCGCTAAAAGTCCGGGCACGGTGCGGCGTTGTTGATGATAACGGCTGAGCAAAAAAAATATCTGCGTTTGAAATGCATAGCGTTCGCGGTCGCCATAGAAATCGGAGAGAAAAGGATTCTCTTCAAAAATTTCCAAAAGGATTTCAGATTCAAAAGCAGGTTGTAGCAGGCGGGCGAGCGTTGTTTTACCCACACCGATTACCCCTTCGATAGCAACGTACATCGTCAACTCCGTAACGGGATGTCTAAGCATACCACGAAAATGACGGCATCCTTACGATATAATTTGTTCCATGTCCCGTATTGCGATTGTGCCAGCTGTAGACGGAATGGGTGGCATGACTTCATTTCGACTCAAATTCGAGGCGGGACTCAAAGCGCGCGGCATTGCTGTGACTCACAATTCGGATGAGGCGACTGAATCTGTTTTGGTCATCGCCGGGACTCGCGATCTGCTTCCGTTGTGGAGAGCGAAGCGCCGCGGCGTACGCGTTGTCCAGCGTCTCGATGGAATCAATTGGGTGCATCGCAAGAAGAATACCGGGCCCAAACATTTTCTGCGCGCCGAATACGGCAACTTGATTCTTTCTTTCATCCGCTCAAGAATCGCAACGCATATTTTGTATCAAAGCGAATTCTCGCATCGTTGGTGGGAAGATTGGTATGGCAAGCCGAGTGTTCCTTTTGCTGTTGTTCATAATGGCATCGATTTGAATATTTATAATCCGAATGGTATGAATGATCTTCCAAAAGATAAATTTCGCGTGTTGATCGTCGAAGGGAATCTCGGCGGCGGTTATGACATGGGATTGGAAAATGCAATTCAATTAACGGAAACACTCGCCGAACAATATCATTTGCCGGTTGAATTGATGGTAGTTGGAAAAATTTCCGATGAACATAAAGCATCCGTTCAATCTCGATCACATATTTCAATTCAATGGGCTGGAGCTGTGCCGCGCGAACGAATCCCGCAGATTGATCGTTCTGCTCATTTGCTTTTCTCTGCTGATATCAACGCCGCCTGTCCGAACTCAGTTATCGAAGCGATGGCTTGCGGACTTCCTGTAGTTGGATTCGATACCGGAGCGTTGAATGAACTTGTTATTGGAGATTCAGGCCGCATCGTCGCGTATGGAGGCGATGTATGGAAATTGGATCATCCAGATATTGGTGCATTGGCGAAAGCCGTAGTTGAAATCTTGAACAATCAAAATCGTTTCCGTCAAACTGCGCGAGCGCAAGCTGAATCAGCTCTTGGCTTGGATAAGATGACAGATAGCTATCTGAAAATTTTGCTGGAGGAATAAATGGACCAGGAAGTTTACGATTTTCTTGTGCGTCATTTGAAGTCGATTCAAGAAAACGATATCTCTGCTTATCACGAAACAACCGCATCAGACCTGACGCTTTACGAATGGTGGGTCACACCCAATCGCATGGACGGTCTGCCATTCCATGAATTCATGATGACATCCAACGCGCAGAGCGGAAGGGTCTTCGGTTCGGATGTTAAACAAAAGGCGGAGACGCGATTCGATCTTTCTAATCTTTGCATTCAGCGTTATGACGATACGGCGATTGCCAGTTACACGTTGTTGACCAGCACCGCCTTGCCCGAAGGCGTGCAGGTGGTAGCTCACAACGAGAGCCGCGTGATGGTCAAGCAGAACGGACGATGGAAAGTTGTGCACGTTCATAAATCGCCCGCGTGGCCTGCACCTCACGTTCAGCCCCAATGAGAAAAGTTGGTTGTTGGATATATAATGATTGAAATCTACTTGAAAGTCATGTAAACGGATAAATATGAATAAAGAATTTCACCGCAATCTTAGTTATGAATTGCTATGGTTGAGCGTAGCGCTTTTGCCATTGCTTTTAATTGCTCTCCTTTTGCCGCTAAGCCCTCATGACTACTGGTGGTATCTCCGTTTAGGGCACGATGTCCTTCAGCTTGGGCACGTACCTTCTATTGAAACTTATAGCTACACCGAGGCTGGTGAATCCATCATGAACCAACCCTGGCTTTCCGCTGTGATTTTCTGGCTGGCATATAACGATGGCGGCCTGAACTTAACGTTTGTCTTGCGAGTCGTCTGCGTTGGCGTGGCGTATGGGTTTTTATGGGTTTGGATGCGAGAAATGAGAACGGGCATACGGCTGGCTTCGATCCTGGTTATTATAGCGGGTCTGGCAAGCAGTAATAATTGGGCATTTCGTCCGCAGTTGTTCGCTTATCCTTTATTTTCTATAAGCCTCTTTATCTTATGGAAATGGGAAAATGACGATAAGCCGGCGGAAGCGGAACGAAGAGCAATCAACAGAAAAAAGAGTAATGTACATTTGCTATTATGGATTCTGCCGATCATTGCCTGGTTATGGGCCAATCTCCACGAATCTTTTTTGCTCTTGTTTATATTGGAAGGAGCCGCGCTGGTCTTCGGAAGGGGAAATCGCAGACAATTGCTTTTCGTTACGATTGCAAGCTTTCTGGCCACTTTGATTACGCCATATGATATTTTTCTTTGGATATCGCTGTTCCGTTCCTATGTAGCAAATCCAGCTTGGGATATTAGCAGCGAATTTCTTCCGCCCACCAACTCCGGTTGGCAGATGAATATCTTTTTTATGTGGCTGCTTCTTATTATTCCGCTTGCATCGTTTTCTAAGAAGCGGCTCTCGGTGCTGGAATGGGTCTGGTTGATTGGGACGCTGTGGATGGCACTCTCCGGAATCCGTTATGTGATTTGGGGAATCTTCATGCTGGCAGGTTTTAGCGCTTATTTGCTTTCAGGCTGGGATGTAATATCGCTGGATCGTTCCCATCAAAAAGGTCATCCTGTTGGCAACTATATCGTTGCTGGCGTGCTTTTATTAATCCCATTTATCGCTTTGCCAAGTCTGCGGGCAAATATGGGAATCCGAACCTCACCTGCCATCAGTCCCGATACGCCCGTTGCCGCGACCGTTTGGCTTTCAGATCATCCTAATTTGCCGGGTCCTCTTTGGAGCGATCTGGTCTTTTCGAGTTATTTGATCTTTGCTTTGCCTACGCGCGCGGTTTGGATTGACACGCGCTTCAGCATGGTTTATACCCCCGAGGAATATGCACAATATAGTGTAGTTGCCGATGCCCAGCCGGGATGGCAGGAAATTCTTGATCAAAGTCAAATCAATATTCTGATGATTTCTGACGCTGGCGAGCCATTGCTTGTGCAGGCGCTTCTTAACGAACCTGCTTGGTGCAAAGCTTATAGCGATCCTGTTGCCGTGATTTATACTCGTCTTCAACCTGGTCAATCTTGCCCTTGAACAAAGGTTTCTCGTTTTCCGGCCGCCTCGCATTGCAACAACGCGTGCTTCCCTCGTACCGCGTTCCTTTTTTCGATATGCTGGCGCAAGCCTGCGACGGAAGCATGAGTCTATTTGCCGGGTTGCCACGCGCCGGTGAAGGGATTACAAACGGCAAATTAAGAATTGCAAATTATTTTCCCGCAAAAAATATTCATATCTTCAACGGCTCTCTTTATTTATGTTATCAACGCGGATTGATAGATTGGCTTGAGAATTGGAATCCGGATGCGCTGATTCTTGAAGCTAATCCGCGTTATCTCGCAACTTCTTCAGCGGTAAAGTGGATGCACTCACGAGGAAGAAAAGTCATTGGCTGGGGGTTGGGTGCGCCGCCTCTTCTCGGAGCCTTGAACGGACTCCGTCAAACAAGGCGAATCCAATTTCTAAATCAATTCGATGCGTTGATCTCCTATAGTCGGCGCGGTGCGGATGAATATGCCGCGCTTGGCTTTCCGCGCGAAAAAATTTTTATTGCATACAATGCAGTTTCGCCGCGTCCTTTATTTCCCATTCCATCGCGACCATCTACCTTCAAAGATAAACCAGTTATTCTTTTTGTCGGACGCTTGCAGAGCCGCAAACGAGTGGATGATTTATTGCGCGCTTGTTCTGAAATGGAATCAAAGCTGAGATTGATCATTGTCGGCGATGGACCCGAACGCGGGCATTTGGAATCGCTGGCGAAACAAATTTATCCATCTGCAGAATTTATCGGCGCCAAGCATGGAGCCGAGTTGAAACCTTATTTCACGGAAGCCGATTTATTTGTCCTGCCCGGAACCGGCGGTCTGGCTGTGCAGGAAGCGATGAGTTATGGTCTGCCCATCATCGTCGCCAAAGGCGATGGCACACAAGATGATTTGGTGCGTGAATCGAACGGCTGGCAGATCGCGCCCGATGATTATGATG
>JBAUMB010000026.1:0-6088 GCA_049578465.1 Anaerolineales bacterium | reverse complement strand
TGGCAGAAGCGAGCGCCTGAGCAACTGTGGTGCTTACATCGTTATTGGTTAGTGGACGCGGAGCGGGGAAAAGAATGTTGTAGAGGATGAGCGCGGCGAGCGCGGCCAATACGCCGCCAGCAAACGGCGCTGATCTTCGTATTCCGATGCGGAGACGCTGCCAACGCTTTCGCCATAACTCTGAACGTGAAGCGGATGATTCAGCCATTTCCTCTTTCGCTCACCTCTAAGAAACAGCAAGTCCAATTCATTTGAAACGACTCTTATTCAAATGATCGAAGATGCCACCCGATTAATCTCAACAGTCAATGGCAATAATTATAGAACTCTTTGCTGAAATGAAAATGAGATTATTGTGTGGGAATTAAACCAACTGCACAGGATTAATTCGCGTCGACCTTTTCTACGACGACGGTGGCTTCCGTTAACAATGCGGCGATGGCGCCGATGGCGGCTAACTGCGGAGCGATCAACGCGCCGACCACGCCGAACGTCATCGGGATTTCCAGCATTATTTTGCCGTCTTTGTTTTTGATGATGACGCGGCGGATGTTTCCCTCATGCACAAGTTTCTTGATCCTGCTCAACAGTTCTTCTCCATCAACGCGAAATTCTTCCGTACGAAACTTTTCTTCAGACATTGGTTTCTCCTTTTTGAAGAGTCTTGATCCATGGAATGCGATCTGGAAAAAATAATAGATAACCAAGAATCAGCATGACAAAATAAATCAACGGAAACTTTAGATAACCCGGCCCTAAAAATCCAACGAGAGCAATCAAAGAGACTACGAGCGGAAGAGTAGATAATGAACCTGTCTCAACGGCTTTTCTTGACGATAAAACACGGATGAGACAAATGATGGGTACCAGCAAAATCACGAGGTCATGATAATGAGCGTAGGGAACCAGCAAAATAGAAAATAATGCCAACAGGCAAATGTGTTTTTCCAGAATTTCTTTGCTTTTATACCAGATAATGCTGAAGCCAATAATTCCGGCGATGTAACATCCCCAAACCAGATTCCTTGCGAGCGGTATGTTAATCACTTTGAAGTTGCGCCGGATCATTCCGGAAATGGTGGGCATATCCAAGGCGTGAGGCTGAATCCAAATTGTGCTTTCAATGACTTGCAGGCTATTAATAAAACTGCTCATTCCATCTGTTTTGATCAACGCCCAACTGATGATGACAAGGATCGCACCGCCTACTGCAAATCCCCAAAACACTTTTCTTTGCTTGAATAAAAATGGGATTGCCAAAAATATTGCGATCTGCGGACGGACGGTAGTCAGGCTTAATCCCAAACCGGCGATGAATGGTTTTTCCGAAAACAAACCCCACAGCCAGATAGCGAGTCCGATTAACAAGATTGCATCATCCTGACCATTCATGAATGCCGCGAAGGTCGGGAAAAATAAAAATATTCCGGCGAACAAGATAAAGGTTTCTTCTCTATTGAAATCTTCTTTTCGTAATACATTAATCAAAAGATAGGAACTAACTGCATTGATTAAAAGCAAAACGATAGCCCAGCGGATAAAAGAATTGACATAATTGGAATCTACAATCAAAGCCGCCATACCCGCGACGAAAGGAACATGCGTATAAAACTCAGGCACGACTTGAAAGCCCACAACTGCTGCCTCAATGTTCTCCTGACTCTTTACGTTATAAATGTTTTCAAAGCTCTGTGTTTGTGCAATTCTTCCAATCGCATAAAAGCCAATAAAATCCGAGCCGGTCCTTTGTTTGGGATCGTTGATCATGTTGAACCATAAGAGGACATAGATTAAAACCAGCGAGAGTAATCCCGCGTTGGTGAGTAAGCGGCGAGGATTAATCGTTGTCATTTTTTTTGTATATTTGCTAACCACAGATCATCTAAATGTGGCCACTCATCGGATTGATCGGCTTTTTCTTTCCAGTGATCTTTTCCGCTCCATGATTCGATCTTGATCTCATACACCGATGTACGTTTGAGTTCTTTGTCGATGGCAGGACGATAATCCACGCCAAGCTGCATTTCTCCAAAATATTTTTTGATCAGCTGATGAAGAACAGTGCGTTTCTCTTCTTGATCTTCGATGATGTGCGCGACGCCGAAAACAATCACGCTTCGATATTGGAGCGAAAACTCTAATGCCACATTCGATGGAAGCATTTTTCCGAGTTCGCTAACTTCCACGCAGACGCGCGGACTCCGCTCGAGGTTGGCGCGGACGCGGCCGGTAATATTCGAGTGGAAGATTAACCGATGATTGGCTTCATCGTAGAAATAAGTCGAAGGTGTGATGAACGGCTGATCGTCCCAGAGTGAAGCGATGTGCGCAATTTGTCCGTGATGAAGATATTCGCGAATCCAATCCTCACGGACTTTATATTTTGGGATGCGTTGATGCGCGGTCGGCTTTTGTTTCTTAAGGCTGTAATCGCGGGGCATAAAAATGATTCCTATCGGTCATCCACCAGCAAATGCTTGTACCACCACCATTGAAGCGTTGCGCCGACTGCGAAAGAGATCGTGATGATTACCCAACTCAATAATGTAACCTCTCCGAGTGCGAACAGAATAAAATAAAATGCCGCGGCGGTGGTCAGCGCGCCGAGCAGAGCTACTTCAAGCGCGATCAGATTCGCAATGCTGAAACGCTTGTCCGTGGGAGGGATGGTCCCGATGCGCCATTTAAATGCCGGCTCGGTATCGGGAAATTTATGAACGTAAAAATCTTTGATCTGATTCATCGCCTCGATAGACTCATGCCAAGCCGCGCGCAGACGCGCCAACTGTGCGATGGTCAACGCGCCGAGCAGTGTCAGGACAAAAAATAGAATCGAAAAAGCGATGGAGACGCTTTTTAGATTATCCTTGGCGAATTGTGTGCCGAGGATCGCCGCCACAATGGAACCAACCGAGACAAAATAGAATGATGCCACGCGTGAACGATCTTCGTTGGCGTCATGCGCCGTGCTGGAAATGTATTCATATTCGGCGATCAAAATATCGTCAGGGATAATTAATTCGGATTCAGTTCTGAACCTTGGCATGTTTCCTCCGTTTGGAGAGTTTGAGTCATCACGCTTTGAATGCCCATTCGCCTTTGCGCATGACTGGTTCGCGCGAGCCGTCTTCTTTGATTCCATCAATATCCATTTTCGATGAGCCGATCATAAAATCTACATGTGTGAGGCTGTTATTGCCTCCAGCCGCGCTGAACTCTTCATCGGTCAATTCATCGCCGCCGGTCAGCGTGAAGCGATAGGCGCGTCCGATGGCGATGTGACACGAAGCATTCTCATCGAAGAGCGTGTTATAGAAAAGATGTCCGCGCTTAGCAATCGGAGAACTGACAGGAACAAGCGCAACTTCACCGAGATGGGAAGCGCCTTCATCGGTGTCGATCAACTTCTTTAAAATAGATTCGTTCTTTTTCGCGTTGACTTTTGTCACGCATCCGTTTTCAAATGTGATGCTGAACTCTTCGATCAACGAGCCGCCATAACTGAGCGGCATTGTGGCGCTGACTGTCCCATCGGCGCGCATGCGATCCGGCATCGTAAACACTTCTTCGGTTGGCAGGTTGGCTGTAAAATCCACGCCGTTTTCAGCGGGCACGCGTGCGCTGATCCAGCGATGTCCGCGCGGCAAGCCGAGAGTCAAATCAGTGCCGGGCGCGTTGTAATGCAAGGCCGTAAATTGTTTGGCTTGCAAATATTTTGCGCGTGCGGCTAGACTCTTGATATGCTTTTCCCACGCCGCAATCGGATCATCCTGATCGACGCGCGTCGTCTCGAAGATGGCTTTCCATAATTTGGCTTGTGCTTTTTCGGTTTCGAGTTTTGGAAAAATTTTCGCAGCCCAAGCGGGACTCGAAGCGGCTACCAGACACCAGTTGATTGCGTCGCGGCTGACAGCCATCCCTACGAGTTTGGAGTTTTCGAGATGAGTCTTTTGCAGGAAGGCAACGGATTCAGGATCGAAGCCGCTCATCAAATCCGGGTCGTCCGCGAGAATAGTGAGCAAGGCATCGCCGTGTTCGATCATATCGATCTGTGCCGCAATTTGCCATTTTGGATATTCTGCCAGTGATTCGCGCGATGCGTTTTGCAGACGGATACGAAGTAGTTCTTCATCGCTCCAGATCACGTCTACATAACGCGCGCCCGCTTCATATGCAACACGTACAACTTCGCGTACCAATGGCGCGGCGACAATGGATACGCCGCGCAATCGTCCGTTCGTAATGATCAGGCGTTGTCCCTTTTGCAAGTTCAAGCCGACTTTGACAATCACCTCGGCATATTTTCGTAAGAGTTTTTCATGTTTGGATGTCATATTGCCTCAATGAATGGGTTGTTGTAATTGTACAACACGATAGTCTTTTTCGTCGATAAAAAATCCCCGCTCAACTTATGAGCGGGGATTTTTGTCAGGTGAGTTTTAGAGCGGCACTACGTTAGCAGCCTGCGGACCTTTTGGACCCTGCTCGACCGTGAACTCCACCTTCTGACCTTCCACGAGCTTGCGGAAACCGTCGCTCTGGATGGCTGAATAATGGACGAACACGTCCGCGCCACCTTCGCGGGAGAGAAAGCCATAACCTTTCTCTGCATTGAACCACTTGACCGTTCCGACGATACGTTCGGACATTGCTTTGCCTCCTTCTGGCAAAAAAGAAAAATGATGATGATGTCGCACGTCCATCGAACGGTCTATTAACCAAACGACCCGCCGAAGTACTATCATGCACGGCGTTCTTCAGCGCGGGTCGTCTTGTTCTACTTCCCACGATAACGTACTGGCATCTTGCAATACCGATGATACGAGCAATCTGTTAAATCGTCAAGGAAATAGAAGCACGTGATGGTGAAAAGACGAACGATCGAAGTGATGTGATGACACGGCTTGACATACGCATCTATCCTGACCTGAATCTCGCGATCCTGCATCATTGAAATTTATCCGCCGAGAAAATCCACCGCGCGATCGCGATTGAAATCTCAGTTCGTTTTCTGACGCTTCACGCTTTATAATGCTGACCGGAGGAAGAGATGCTTAATAAAAAAATCGTTTTTGTTGGACCCGGAGTGATGGCTGAAGCGATGATCGCCGGATTGCTTCGTCAGAAATTGGCCAAGCCGGAGAGTTTGATCGCTTCGGGACCGCGCACAGAGCGCGGCGAGGAATTGCAAAAGAAATATGGAATCCGAACGACAACGGATAACGCCGCCGCAGTGCACGATGCGGATGTGGTTGTGCTTTCTATCAAACCGCAGAGGTTGAGCGAAGTGATGAAAGGAATCAAAAGCGTCCGCGCCGAGGCGTTGATCCTTTCGATTGTCGCCGGCGCTTCGATCAAAAAGATCAGCACCGGATTGAAACATAAAGCCATTGTCCGCTCGATGCCGAACACGCCGGGACAAATTGGCGAGGGCATCACGGTTTGGGCTGCGTCACATGAAACATCGGATGAACAGCGTGAGACCGCGCAGAAAATTTTGGGCGCGTTGGGCGCAGAAGTTTTTGTCGAAGATGAAAGCTATCTCGATATGGCCACTGCGCTATCCGGCACTGGACCCGCGTATGTTTTTCTTTTCACGGAAGCCTTGATCGACGCCGGTGTGCACATGGGATTCCCGCGTCGGATTGCCGAGCAATTGGTTTTGCAGACCATCAAAGGATCGGCATCCTTCTATGAACAGGCCGAAAAGCATCCAGCCACATTGCGGAATCAAGTCACGTCGCCGGGAGGCACATCTGCCGAGGCGTTGTATTATTTGGAGAAGGCCGGCTTCCGCACCGCGATTTCGCGCGCGGTTTGGGCGGCATATCAACGTTCGCTGGAATTGGGAAAAGAGAAACCCATCCATATTCCTGAATCGTATGATGAAGAAGAGAAATGAATAAATTTTCCTCCCCAAATTATTTGAATTTGGGGAGGATGTCCGAAGGACAGGTGGGGCGGTTATGCTTGCTTTATAATTGTATATTAACCTGAGTTCGGGATAAGGGGCTCGATGGGATAAACTTGGATTTGCGAATACAAGCATTCCAAGGAGCCCCTCGATGGATAGTCTACTCGAATTATT
>JBAUMB010000025.1:0-1596 GCA_049578465.1 Anaerolineales bacterium | reverse complement strand
TTGAAGCGGGATCCGTTTTCAGGAGGATGTCCATTTCACGGAGATTGCTTCGAAGGTCTCGCCAGCGGTCCCGCCATCGAAAAAAGATTCAGCGTGCGCGGCGAAACAATTGCCGATAATGATCCTTTCTGGGACATCGAAGCGGATTACATCGCTTTGGCATTATCGAATTTCATCCTGACGCTTTCGCCAAAAAGAATCATGCTCGGCGGCGGGATCATGGGACGCACATTTCTCTTTCCGCTGATCCGGCGCAAAGTTTTAGAAACGTTGAGTGGTTATGTGGAAAGCGAAAGCCTGCTAAAGAATATTGACGAGTATATCATCCCGCCCGCGCTTGGAAATCAATCAGGCAGTCTCGGAGCGATTGCACTCGCTCAAACCATAAGCTAAATTATTGTATAATATTCCCCTTGCTGAAAAGCCCAGAAAAGTTTTCGTAACCTAAAACTTTCGCAAAAATGTAGAAGGAATGAAGTAAGACTTTCAAGTTCGCCAGCGACATAGAATAAGGCACCAACGACAAGGAGAAACTATAAAAGAATGGAAAAAGAATATTCGTTATTTGGAAGAAAGATTGCTTATAAGTGGATCGTATTAAGCGTAACGACCATCGGCGCGTTGATGGCCGCCATCGACAGCACCATCGTCATTCTCGGCTTGCCCGACATGATGGTCAAACTCCACGCCGACCTGATTTCAATGATCTGGGTCATTATGGCTTATATACTGGTCAGCACCGTGTTCTTGCTGAGCTTTGGGCGCGTGGCGGATATGTTTGGCCGCGTACGCATGTACAATTTGGGCTTCGTGGTTTTTACAATCGGCTCCGCATTATGCGGCTTCTCCGGCAATGCCACGCAACTGATTATTTTTCGTTTGATACAAGGCAGCGGTGCGGCGATGATGGTGGTCAACAGCGTAGCGCTCATCACCGAAGTGTTCCCGCCTAATGAACGCGGCAAAGCACTGGGACTGAATGCCATCACGTTTTCCATCGGCGGCGTGGCTGGACCAATTTTGGGCGGACTCATTCTCACGCTGGCTGACTGGCGTTGGATTTTCTTCATCAATGTTCCGGTTGGAATCTTCGGCGCGATTTGGGGCTATCGTGTGCTCAGAGAAATGTCGGTCCGCAAAAAAGGTGAAAAGTTCGACGGCATCGGTGCAGGTAGTTTCAGCCTTGGGTTGACAGCGTTGTTGATCGCGTTGACTCTCGGGATTGAATATAGCTTCACATCGACTCCCATTGTGGTGTTGTTTATTTTTTTCCTGATCGGCGTTGCTTTTTTCATCTGGTGGGAACGCCGCGCCCCGAATCCGGTGCTTGACCTTTCGCTGTTCAATAACCGAGTCTATAACTTTTCGGTTCTCTCTGCCATGATCCAATCGCTGGCGCTCTTCGCGGTTAATTTCCTGATCGTATTTTATCTGCAGGGTGTGCGCGGCTATGATCCATTGAAAGCCGCGTTGTTGCTCATCCCCCTTCCGGTGGCCACCTCGATCATCGCGCCGCTCGGCGGAAACATCGCTGACCGAATCGGAGCGCGCATCCCAGCCACGATTGGTTTACTGATTCAGGGCGCGGCTCTGATC
>JBAUMB010000024.1:0-4220 GCA_049578465.1 Anaerolineales bacterium | reverse complement strand
AGTTTCACACCTGAGTTTGCGACTCGCCTCGAAGCAGATCTGAAACTTAAAGGCCAGGGCTTGCATAATCCGCATGGCGGCGGCAATACTTATGATCTTGAACGCGCCCTGGATGAAGACATGCTGTTAACCTCGGTCGGTTGGGTGAATGGCTATTATCAAAACGGTTATCAGGATATGGAAAGCTATCCGGATGAATGGGGAGTGATCTGGCGAACCGTTGAATATGAGACGCGCTTTGGAAAAGGAAAATATACGGAACCCTCTGGTCATCCGCTGGCGAACGACTCCGCCCTGGATGCTTATTTACCACCCAATCCGAATCGCCCTGAACTCTATGTGGATGCCGATAGAACAGTCCGCGAATTTCACAACGATTATTGGATCGTCGGTGTGACGCCGACAACGATCTTTGAGTGTGCCTGGGCGTTGCGCGGTTACGAACAACTGATGATCGATATGGCCACCGATCCTGAAAAAGCGAATCGCGTTATGGATTTTTCTTTTCATTATCATTTAGCGGTCACACAAAATTTAGTCCGATTGGGTGTTGACATGATCTGGCTGGGCGATGATGTAGGCGGTCAGACAACCATGTTGATGTCACCCAAGATGTGGCGTACTTTTCTCAAACCGCGTATGGCGGAATTGATTGCATCTTTGCGTGCGATCAATCCGCGGATAAAGATTGCATATCATACCGATGGTGTTGTATATCCGATCATCCCAGAGCTGATTGAAATCGGTATTGATATATTGAATCCGATTCAGCCAATGGCAATGGATCCGGCTAAATTGAAAAATGATTTCGGGGATCGAATGTGTTTTTGGGGTTCGATGGATATCCAGCAGACGCTTCCGTTCGGCACGCCGGACGATGTCAAGAATGAGGTCCTCTTGCGTCTGAGAACGATCGGGCATGGCGGCGGTTTGATTATTGGCCCCACACATAACTTGCAACTGGACACGCCTCTGGAGAACTTCTGGGCAATGATCAACACAATTCAACGAACTCCTTATCGTTCATTGCTATAAGCAAATAGGGAGTTGGAGTTAATAAAAATGACGAAGCGCGAAGTGATCCATGCAGTGTTGGAAGGGCGGGAACCGCCCTATGTGCCTTGGTCATGCGGCTTCACCAAGGAAGCGAAAGAGAAACTACAAGCCCATTATGGTTCTATGGATTGGGATGATGCATTACAGAATCATCTTTTAAAGTTGGGAAGCGACATCGGTTTTTTCACGGACTTAGGCGAAAATCGCGTGAAGGATGTTTTTGGCGTAGTTTGGGATCGAAGCATTGACAAGGATATCGGCACTCCCGAAGGTTGCGTGCTTTCGGATCCAACCCTAAAACACTTTGCATTCCCTGATCCGCTTGACCGGCGTTTCTTCGGTGATATTCCCCAGCGCATCGTCAGATATTCGGATCGCTTCCGTGTTTTTCAAATTGGATTTTCGCTGTATGAACGCGCTTGGACTTTGCGCGGTATGGAAAACCTGCTGATGGATTTTTACGATAACCCCGAGTTTGTTCACGAGTTGTTGAATGCCATTGCGGATTACAACATTGCCCAATTAAATGAGGCTCTGAAGTATGACATTGACGCGGTGTATTTCGGTGATGATTGGGGACAGCAACATGGCCTGCAAATGGGACCGAAGCTGTGGCGTGAATTCATCTATCCCGTTCTCAAGCGCATGTACCGCGCTGTGCACGCAGGAAATAAATATGTGTTCATCCATTCCTGTGGGGATGTCGACGAGCTATTCGATGATCTTATCGACATTGGCTTGAACTGCTTCAATCCATTTCAGCCCGAGGTAATGGATGTGAAAGTCCTTTATCAAAAGTATCGCGACAGCTTGGTGTTTCATGGCGGATTATCCACCCAACGGACATTACCTTATGGGACGGTAGAACAAGTCCGTGCAGAGACTCGTCGATTGTTGGAAATGGGTCGGAACGGTGGTTACATCTTTGCTCCGGCGCATGATGTGGAAGGCGATGTTCCATTAGAAAATATGCTGGCATTCATCGATCTGCTTCTCGACCAGCCAGGCTATAAAAATCAGCAAGGAGAAAACTCATGACCGTTCTTGATGATTTATCTCAAAGTGTGATTGATGGAAACAGGAGTCAGACACAGGAACTGGTGAAAAAAGCAATTGCGGAGAATCTGCCCGCCGAACAAATTCTCAAAGAGGGTCTGATCCGTGCAATGACTGAGGTTGGACATAAGTTTGAGTGTGGGGAATATTTCGTTCCTGAAATGCTGATTGCAGCGCGTGCTATGCAAAGTGGCTTGTCGCTATTGCGACCTTACCTGATCACCGCGAAGGTGCAGGCAATCGGTAAAGTGATCATCGGTACCGTGCAAGGTGACCTGCATGATATTGGCAAGAATCTGGTCGCAATGATGTTGGAAGGTGCTGGTTTCGAAGTGATTGATCTTGGAGTGGATGTTTCCCCGGAAAAATATGTCCAAGCCGTGAAAGAACATCATCCTAATTTGGTTGCCTGTTCAGCATTATTAACGACGACCATGCCTCGCATGAAGGATATCATCGATGCCCTTAAAGAAAATGGATTACGCGATCAAGTGAAAGTGATGATTGGCGGTGCACCGGTTACTGAAAGCTTCGCAAATCAGATTGGCGCAGATGCCTCCGCTTTGGACGCGGCATCCGCTTCGACCTGCGCACAAGGGTTGATTCTCGAAATCAAGAAACAATGAGCTCCATGACTGAATTGGATTGCCTGTAGCTTATAGTTGGATGCATCATGACCACCGGAATCGTTTTTGATATCAAAGAGTTTACAATCCACGATGGACCTGGTATCCGCACAACTGTGTTTATGAAAGGTTGTCCATTGTCATGTACGTGGTGCCATAACCCAGAGGGTCAGTCAATGCGGCCACAGATCATCCGTGGCTCGGCGGGTGAACGATTGGCGGGTAAGGAATACACGGCGATGCAATTGGCTGCGTTTCTGAATCAGCAGGCGGATATCCTACAACGTAATGAAGGAGGAGTCACTTTTTCGGGTGGTGAACCCCTCATGCAAGCTGAGTTTGTTGCTGAAGTTATTGATTTGTTGAATAATGTGCATATTCTTCTGGATACTTCCGGTTATGGAACAAAGCACAATTTTCAAAAGCTCATCGATAGATCTAATTTAGTTTTCTTCGATCTCAAGTTGATTGACCGCGTTGCGCATCAACATTACACTGGTTGCAATAACGATTTGATATTAAGTAATCTTGAAGTTCTGAGTGCATCCGGTAAGCCATTTGTGATTCGAGTACCTCTTGTGCCCGGCGTGACCGATACTGATGAAAACTTAGCTTCCATTGCTCAGACGATAGGCGGGTTATCAGGCTTGATACGCGTTGATCTTTTACCTTATAACAAGGCGGCTGGATCGAAATATCAATATGCCGGTATGGAATTCAAACCGGATTATGATGAAACGCGCCCGTTAAATATTAACATAACACCCTTTGAACAATTGGACGTCAAGGTGTGTGTTGCATGAATGAACGATTGAAACTTATGAAGAAACGGGTTCGAGCTGGCAAACATCACTCGTTAAGGCGGGCCGCGCCAATCGATATTTTAGCGGAGTGCGAAGCAGAGAATCTTTCTTGGCCGCGGCGGGTTGCTTGTCTCATAAAGCGTCAGTGTGAAGCGGAACAAGTAGTGATTGCTCCGGATGAGCAGATTGTATTTACTCGCACATTACCGGCCGTGCCCGCCATTTACAATTCTGAGGATTGGGGCCGTTTGATTGCAGGTCGAATACTCCATGAATTGGGACCGGTCAGTAATATTTGTGCCGATTGGAGCCTATTGCTCTCTCAAGGCTTGTTAGGCCGCAAGCAGGTCGCGTTGGAATCCCGTGAGCAAATGGCAGATGACCCTTCAACTGTTGAATTTCTGAGTTGTGTTATTGAAGATATTGACGCAGTAATAGGTTTGGCTTCTCGATACGCGAGCCGAGCGCGCGAATTGGGAAATGATAGCCTTGCTGAGATTCTTGAAAATGTTCCAGCCCATCCTGCCATTACTTTTCATGAAGCGTTGCAGTCATTGCGGCTTTGTCATGCCGTTGTTTGGCTGGGCGGAAACTATCATGTTGGCTTGGGGCGTTTCGACCAATATATGTGGCCTTATTTAAAGGCTGATCTTGCAGCAGGGCGACTCACGCGCCAGAC
>JBAUMB010000023.1:0-11795 GCA_049578465.1 Anaerolineales bacterium | reverse complement strand
AAGTGACCGTGTCTGGTTTTAGTGATGTCCGCTTTTTGCAATTAATTCCTTTAGTGTTACGCCTAACCTTGTGATTCCTTCACGAATCGTATCAGGCGACGAATACGAGAAGTTAAGACGCATCGTATTGTCCCCACCACCCGTGGCGTGAAAAGCCGCGCCCGGCACAAAAGCGACCTTGCGTTCAATTGCGACTTTGAGCACATCCGCCGCATCCATATATTCAGGAAGAATGCCCCATAGGAACATGCCGCCTAGCGGACGAGTCCAATGCACCTCGTGAGGAAACATTTCTTCCATCATCTCCAGCATCACGTCGCGGCGTTCTTTATAAACGGAGCGGATCACTTTGACGTGTTCATCAAGGAATCCGTTTTTGCCAACTTCATATGCAACATATTGATTAAAGGACGCGGTGTGCAAATCAGCGCCTTGTTTGGTCATCACTAATTTGCGAATCACCTGCTCGGGAGCAATGACCCATGCCAGCCGCAAACCCGGTGCGAGCAACTTTGAGAAAGTGCTCAAGTAAATCACATTTCCACTGTAACACTCACCGTCACATCCGCGATATTGGCTATCCAAGGTGACTAGCGATGGAATGTGTTTGCCTTCGTAACGCAACTGTCCATACGGATCATCTTCGACGATCGGGACTCCGTATTTGTCTGCCAGCTCAATGAGTTTTTTCCTTCGCTCGAGGCTGAGTGTGACTCCGCTTGGGTTCTGGAAATTGGGCAGGACATAAATAAACTTTGGCCCGATGCGGAGCGCGGCTTCCAGTTCATCCACGATCATGCCATTTTCGTCCGTACGGACCGGGATGTATTGTGCGCCGTATGCGTTCCAGGCTTGCAATGCCCCAAGATAAGTCGGCGACTCGACCACGATGTAATCGCCGCGATTGATAAAAAGCCGCCCCATAAAATCCAGAGCTTGTTGCGATCCGGAGGTAATCAGAATATTATCAGGCGTCACCTCCACGGCGTAACGCGAAGTGTGCCGCGCAATCATCTCGCGCAGCGGACGATATCCTTCCGTTGTACTGTATTGCAAAGCCTGCGCGCCGAAATGATCGAGCACGTAGTTGCAAGCTTCTCGAAATTCTTCGACTGGAAAAACGTCCGGGGCGGGCAATCCGCCTCCAAAAGAAATGATATCCGGTTGCTCAGTTAACTTGAGCAATTCGCGGATCACTGAACTGCTCATTTGTTTGATGCGGTGAGCGTAACGATATTCCCAGGGTGTCTGCATTCATACTCCTTAGCGATTGTAGGGCTGTGATAAAAGTAGTGACTAAAGAATAAAAAAGCCTGACAGGTATGTGTTTGCACCCGTCAGGCTCTCTGACTTCATCGCATAAAAATGCTTAGAAGAACTATAGCCAAAACCTTCATCATGGCTTATTTATGTTACTCTTTTTCTACCCGACAGGCAACGGTCAAACGACCTGCTATCCGATGACAATTGTCAGGTTATTTCTTAATGAATGATAAGTTTGTCCAATTGATGATGGCCGGCGTCAGTAATGACTAAATTTCCGTCAGCATTAAATATGATTCCTTGCGGATCGAGCAGACCATTTGCCAAAATCGTATCACGATTTGTGTTTGCAGAAATGAAATGAATCGCTCCATCTCCAAGTGTGTTGACAAAGATGTTCCCATTATCATCCTCAATGACATCATCCGGCGTTGGCAGGTTGGCTAGTTTTTCAATGATTCCATCCAGATGAATTCGACTCAACGAATTGCCATTTTCATCTACGATAAGGATATTTCCATCCGGCTCAACCCACGCTCCAGTCGGACGCGCAAAGCCACGTGCAAGCACGCTGACAATTTGTCCATCCAGGCTGACGCGTAACACAGTTCCATTCGGGCTATCGGGCACGATGATCGTGTGTGTTTTTGGATCATATGCAATTCCATCCACACCATCTTGACCAGTTGTATTATGCAAAGTGAGAAACAGAGTCAAGGCTTTGGTGGTTGGATCATAACGGACTAAACGATTCTTTCCTTGTTCCGCAATGATCAAAGAACCATCTGGCAACATGACCATGCCTTCCGGTTCGCTTAACCCGGAAATCAAAGTTTGCAAATTTCCATTTTGAGAATATTCTTTTATCGTTTGATCTTGAACATCAGAAATGTAAATCGAACCGTTCGGTGCCAGTAGAAGATCGTCAGGTGAAGGAAGATTTTGTGCCAAGACAACGAGCCTTGGTTTGGAAATGATCGTAGGCACTACTGTTGGACTTTGCGTGGGAGTCTGTAATGGAATCGCGGTGAGAGTTTGTGTTGGTTGCGGAGATGGCGTAAACTCAAAAGTCGGCGTTGCTATTTGAGTTGGGGGATTAGAAGTACAAGATGCTATTAGGATCGCAAAGAAAACGATTCCGAATAGCCTCCAATAAATCTTATGAAAATTGAGCATCAATCTGCAAGCGAGAGAAAGTATTCGTGGAAGCGCGTATCGTCGGTCAGTTCGGGATGAAAGGATGTAGCCAGCAGATGTCCCTGTTGTGCAGCGACAATTCGTTTGTCGGGAAGAGCCGAAAGAATTTTCGCATCCCGTTGTACCGACTCGATGATCGGCGCACGGATAAAGATCGCGTGATACGATTCTTTCGAGCCGGTCACTTCTTTCAATTCAGGAATATCGAGATCGGCCTCGAACGAATCCACTTGGCGACCAAAAGCATTGCGCGCGACTTTGATGTCCATCAAGCTGAGCAAAGGTTGGTCGCGGCTGATATCTTTCGATAAAAAGATGGCGCCCGCGCACGTTCCCCAAATCGCATGGCGTTGACCGAACGCGCGCAGCGGCTCCATTAAATTAAAGTCAATGACAAGTTTTCCAATGGTCGTTGATTCTCCACCGGGGATGATCAGCCCATCGAGACTTTTAAGATGTTCCGGTAAACGGACTTCAGAAGTTTCAACGCCGAGTCGTTTGAGCATGACAATATGCTCTGCGAAATCGCCTTGAATGGCAAGTACACCGATTTTCATATTCTTGTTGTAAGGGCACAATATATTGTGCCCTTACAGATCAATCACCAACCGCGTCCCGCGATCTTTTCAGCTTCGGGCATTTGTGAGACGTTGCGTCCGACCATTGGCTCGCCGAGATTCTTACTAACCTCAGCGAGAATCGACGCGTCTTGATAATGTGTCACTGCTTTGACAATAGCCGCAGCGCGTTTGGAAGGATCGCCGCTTTTGAAAATTCCAGAGCCAACGAACACACCGTCCACGCCAAGTTGCATCATCAATGCCGCGTCGGCCGGAGTTGCGACTCCACCCGCTGCGAAATTGACAACCGGCATTCTTCCAAGTTCTTTTGTTTCCTTAACAAGTTCATACGGTGCGCCAAGTTCTTTCGCAAAAGCCATCAATTCTTCGTCAGCCATTGTGGTCAATCGGCGAATATCACCAAGAACTGTGCGAGCGTGACGAACCGCTTCAACCACATCACCGGTTCCAGCTTCGCCCTTGGTTCGGATCATCGCCGCGCCTTCACCGATTCGGCGTAATGCCTCACCGAGGTTGCGGCATCCGCAAACAAACGGGACTTTGAATAACTGCTTATTGATGTGATTTGATTCATCGGCAGGTGTGAGCACTTCAGACTCGTCAATATAATCCACACCAATCGCTTCGAGGATTTGCGCTTCAACAAAATGTCCGATGCGGCATTTCGCCATCACTGGAATCGTAACCGAGTCCATAATCTTCAAGATCAAATCCGGATCGGACATACGCGCCACGCCGCCTTGTGCACGAATATCGGCCGGGACGCGCTCGAGTGCCATCACCGCGCAAGCGCCAGCTTCCTCCGCGATCTTGGCATGTTCCGGCGTGACCACATCCATGATGACGCCGCCTTTTAACATTTGGGCTAAACCCTTTTTGACAGCAAATGTACCAGTCTTTTGTTCCATCTCGATCTCCTTATTGTATTTGCAAATAGATTCTACCACGCCGATTTCAACGCGTCTTGCCGGACAAGAAATTGGATACCGTTAAAGAGGGGGAAACATCAATGATTCATTCCATCCGTTAATTCCCTGCTCTTGACAAAAAGCACAATGATGATACAATTATTACAATGATACAATTAGTTCAATTTAGAGAATAGGTTTCATGCCCAATCAAAAACCGCTTACCCCGCACCTTGACTTCCGCTCCGGCTTGCCGATCTATATTCAAATCATGAATCAGATCGAACAGCAAGTTTCAGGCGGAACTTTGAAGCCCGGCGCTCAATTGCCCACGGTCCGCGAGTTGGCTTCGGAATTACGCATCAATTTCAACACGGTGGCAAGAGCATATCGTTTATTGGATGATGCCGGTATTATCTCAACTCAACAAGGACGCGGCACGTATATTATGGAGAAAGCGCCGCCCGAAATGGCAAAGCGATTGCGCCGCGAAACGCTTGAAGCGCTGGCTCGTCAATATATTGGCGAGGGGAAACGATTGAATTTTTCGGATGTGGAATTAAGCCAGATGGTGAGAGACCAACTAAAGTCCTGGAAAGAAACGCAGTCAGACAGTGAGTGATCAAAAGGAGAATGAAATGGAAGCAATAAAAAATATCATGCAAAAGAATAGAGTCACAAAAACTAATCAGCATATCCCGCCGATTGCCATCCTGCTATTCGTAATCATTTTGGTGGTTGCACTGTTTGGCGCGAGCAAAGTTAATCATAGCTGGGTCGATGCTTGGATCACCGGTTGGATTCTAATTGGCGTCATCCTGTTATTCGCGCTGAAAGTGGCCTCGCAGTGGGAAAAGGCAGTGGTTCTGAGATTGGGTAAGTTCTTTTCTCTGCGCGGTCCCGGCGCTTTCTGGATCGTGCCAATTATTGATACTATCCCAACTTGGATTGACAGCCGTGTCATGGTGACTCCGTTCTCTGCTGAAAAAACGTTGACCAAAGATACGGTCCCGGTAAATGTGGATGCGGTTTTGTTCTGGGTTGTATGGGATGCGGAGAAGGCTGCTTTGGAAGTTGAGGATTATCGCTCTGCGATTTCCTGGGCTGCCCAGACTGCTTTGCGCGACATTATCGGACGCATGATGCTGGCGGATATTCTCGTAGGCCGCAGCGCAATTGACGAGGAGCTTCAGCACATCATTGATGAACGCACGACATCTTGGGGTGTGACTGTGCAATCCGTCGAGATTCGGGATGTGGTTATCCCACAGGTATTGGAAGATGCGATGTCGCGTCAGGCTCAGGCGGAACGTGAACGACAGGCGCGCGTCATTCTCGGTGAGTCCGAAAGGCAGATCGCGGCTTCGTTCGCGGAAGCTTCCCAGGTCTACATTGATAATCCCACGGCACTGCATCTGCGCGCCATGAACATGTTGTTTGAAGGACTGAAGGAAAAAGGCGCGTTGGTGATTGTGCCAAGCTCAGCGGTGGACACCATGAATTTGGGCGGCTTAAGCGGCATGGTCTCGCTGGCACAGAATAACAAACCCAAGGAATAGTGAAGTGGAAAATCTGACGCGCCGAAAAGTGATCGCAGCCGCTACAACTATTGCCATCGTTACGATAGCGGTAGTGATGGTTACGAAATTGATCGGCGCGTTTGTTGTGGCGGCTTTCTTTGCAGGAGTTGGAGTTACGCTCGTTATCGGACTCGTTGTTCTGGCTGGCGTTTTGACCAAGTCATCCGAACGAAAAAAGTAAACCTGTTTCACGTGAAACAAAAGGAGAAAAATGTCTACTCGAAAAACGATTATCATCGTTCTTGTTTTACTGCTTGTCACGACGCTGGCCGGTGTCCTTCATTGGAACGGTCTGCCTGATCCCATGGCTACCCATTGGGATATCAATGATCAGGTGAATGGCACGATGCCCAAATTCTGGGGCGTATTCCTGTTGCCGCTCATCTCGCTGGGATTGTTCCTGCTCTTCCTGCTGATACCGGCGATTGACCCGTTGAAGGCGAATATCGCCAAGTTCCGCGGTACATTCAATTTGTTCATCGCGTTTATGACGCTGTTTCTAATGTATGTTCAAGGATTAACTCTTGCGTGGAATCTTGGCTTTACCAATTTCAAGATGAGCGAATCACTCCTGCCCGCGGTGGGTCTGCTGTTTATCTTGATCGGTTTTATGATTCGTAATGCCAAGCGCAATTTCTTTATCGGCATTCGCACACCGTGGACTTTATCCAGCGACAAGGTCTGGGATGAGACTCATCGGATTGGATCAATCCTGTTTATTGCTTCCGGCATATTAGCCTTGGTCGGTATCTTCTTTGGAGGCGTGACAGCTTTTCTGCTGATCTTAATTCCATTGATGGTCTCGACCATTTTCCTCGTTATCTATTCATATGTTCTTTATCAAGCAGAAACAAAAGCTTAATGAAAAATAATGAAGATCAAGTGATATAAAGATAACTCGAAAGGGACTTGCTTATGGTGAGTCCCTTTTCGATTAACACTAATAGAACATTTGTTCTATTAGTGTTAATCGGGGATTGCTAATCATGCCCAAAGTCATTACACTAGGCATATGGCTGACAGCAAAATCCTTGATCTTGAACAACGGATTGAGCAACTCAAACGTCTCGTTGAATTAAGCGTCACGCTCAATTCAACGCTTGATCTGGATACCCTGCTCCAACTTGTAACCAACACGGCCGTTGAATTGTCGGATTGCGAAGCCTCATCCATTTTGTTGTACGATGAAGAACAAACGCGTCTGTATTTCGCCGCCGCAACGGGTTCCGATCCGAAAAAGCTCGCCGAAGTTCCGGTGCCGATTGAAGGCAGTGTGGCTGGGACGGTTTTTCAGACCAACCATTCGATGATCCTAAATGAGGCGGAGCGGGATCCTCGTCATTATTCAGTGGTGTCAGAACATCTCCGCTTCCGCGTGAAATCTTTGGTTGGCGTCCCTATGATGATTAAAGAACGTACGATCGGCGTGCTCGAAGCGGTAAATAAACGCGGCAGACTTTTTGAAGAACGCGATGAAACGATTCTTTCCGTGATCGCTTCTCATGCGGCGATTGCAATTGAGAATGCGCGTCTTTTGGCAAGCACCAGACAGTCTCTGGAAAAAGTCAAAGAATCCGATCAGCTCAAGAGTAATTTTTTGTCGCTGGCTTCGCATGAATTACGCACGCCGCTCGGTATCATCATTGGCTATGCATCTTTTCTGCGTGAAGATGCCAAAGGCGAATTATCAGACCATGCCCAACATGTGTTAGATGCGGCGTTACAAATGCGATCCCTTGTAGAAGATATGACCAACCTCACCATGCTTGAAACACAAGGGCTGATGATTGTCAAACCACAGTTTGTTTCCATTCAATCTGTTTTGGAAAAAGCATCCGATGAGGTTCGCCAAATCGCATCGGCACACGAACAAAAGTTAATATTTGCTTTTGCTGAAGCGCCGATTAACGTTAAGGTTGATCTGGATAAAACCGCTTCGATCTTTGTCAACTTGCTGAATAACGCCATGCGTTTTTCAGCGCATGGAAGCGAGATTGTCATCGGTGCAACCCAGCAAGGGGATCGCGTAATGGCCTGGGTGCAAGATCACGGAGTCGGGATTGCATCCGATAAGTTGAAAAAAATCTTTGATGAATTTTATCAAACTGAGTTACCCAACACGCGTCATTACGGCGGATTGGGAATCGGTTTGACGATTGCTAAAGGTTTGGTCGAAGCGCAAGGCGGAAAAATTTGGGCAGAGTCTGACGGCATTGGCAAAGGCTCGACTTTTAAAGTTCTATTGCCTAGAGCATAAAAAGAAGCGGACGAAACGTCCGCTTCTTTTTTCAATCTCCACTTCTATAATGTTTAACCTAAGTGCATTGGCATGATCACATGCAGGAATTGTTCATCGCCGACGGGTCGTATCACACCTGGCGCATTCGCCGCGGACGTTTCCAGCGCAACATTCGGCGTCTTGATAATCTCCAATGCCTCGCGTAAAAACTTGACGTTGAATGCGATCAGCACACCGCTTCCATCCACGGTCGCTTCGACAATCGTTTCGTTCTTACCGGTCTCTTCCGATGTTGCAGTGATTTCAACTTCGCTGGGTTTTAGATCACCATCTGCAGATTTGATGTTCAAGCGCGCCACGTTCGAGCCTTCGCGCGCAAAGATCTCAGCCTGCTTGCAAGCCTTGAGCAAAGCGGATGTTGACACAAGTGTGCGTGAAGTATGTTTGCGTGGAATGATCTGTTGATAATCGGGGAAAGTTCCATCGATCAATTGCGAAACAACCTCGATATCTTTTACGCGAAACACAATTTGTCCGCGTCCCTTCGGCGTGACCATGGAAATCGTCTCTTCACCATCGCTGGCGACGCGTGCCAACTCGGTCAATGCGCGTGCCGGAACGATCACAGCAATCGGTGCGGATGCCGGTGCGGATAATGTGGCTTTGCGTACGGATAATCTAAATCCATCCGCGGCAGCCATCGTCAATTTATCTTTCTCAACTTGAATCAGCACGCCCATCAACACAGGACGCGCTTCATCGGTCGAAGCCGCGAAGGCCACTTGTTGAATCATTTCGCGGAATTCCGCTACATTTAATTGGACCGCGCCCTCGAGGTCCGGAACAGGAAGCGGAGGAAATTCCTGCGCATCAATACATTTGATATCGTTGGTTGAAGTTCCGCCGCGCACATTCAACGTCTGGGTTTTTGAATCGAGCGCAAGCATCACCTGATCGCTCGGCAAAGTATTGACTAAATCTGAAAACGTGCGCGAAGGCACCGTGGTCGAGCCATCTTGTTCGATGCGCGCGGAAATCCAACATGTGATTCCCAATTCCAAATTCGTCGCTGAGAGTCGCAAGCGGCCTTCGTCCGACGCGATCAAAACATTCGAAAGCACTGGCAGAGTTGAACGCGGCGAGACTGCGCGCGAAACAATTCCCAAACCACGAGCCAAATTTTCTTGCAAGACCGTTACTTTCATAAGTCAGCCCTCGCTATCCGATGATGTGCGAGTATATCATTAACGCGCAAACGCCGAGAATATCAACGCCATTATCACGAACAAAATTTGCAATCCAAACAAAGCCGCGGCAGCATAGATCACAAATCGCCGCGCTGAATTTTCTCTTTGTTTACGAATCTCCTGACCTTCTGCTAATTGACGCACAATTTTTGCGGCATCTTCAATCGCTGATTTATCAACTCCACCGACCCAAACGAATCCTTGCGCCTCATCCGGGACGATGATGCGGCTTCCGTCAAACGAACGAATCCACTCCGGCGCGTTGACCGCGCTGCTGCCGCTCAAGACGACCGCGTTGAATTTTCTTTGCGGCTTTTCGGATGCAATAGTCACCGGCACATTCGGTGCGGCTTTTGATAGCGCGGTTTTCACTGATTCAGCAAAGCCATCGCCTGAATCAAATACAAGGATTGGAAAAGCGCTTTGCTTCGAGGCCAATGCGTCGGATGTAAAGACACCATCGCGGCGCAAGACGATCAAATGATAGATCAGTACAACCACGAATAAAACCAGCAATTGCAAATCATTGAGTATTGTGGAAAGAAATGAACTGTCGGCCTGACCCGTAAACAGTGCTTTGAGCAATTGAAATACTAATGCAACCGCCGCCGACATTCCACCGATCACGCTAGCGAATAATGCCAAATATAAATATGCTTTGCGGATATTTGAGCGCCGCGCATGATCGCCGATAGCATTCTTCGTTAAGGCTTGAGATTCCATTGGAATCCAGGTTCCGAGCCAAAGTGGAAGCGATGCAACGATCAATGAAATGGCAGTCGCTAATTGAGAACGCAAAGAATCGCTCATGAGCAAACCGCCGGTCAAAATGTCAATCAAAAATTTTATGAGCAGTGCTACGCCGGTGAAGGTCGCGCCTAATCCCAAAACGGATAGGATATAAAAATATACATGCTTTATACCTGATTGACGAACCGCGTCGCCGATGCTTTCGATGTGACGATTGAGCCAGTGACCGTAATATGCCCACACCGCGCCGAGCGGCACGCCAACAGAAATCGGTCCGCTGATTTGTTGGATGAAGTCGCTGGTGGATATATCCGCGCCGAGGAGTTTGCGAATCACAATATCAATGAATATAGCCGTAGTCGTCAGCACAGTAATAACTCCGCCCAATGCAAGCAGATAGAGAACGCCAAGGCGTAGATTCGATTCGCGTTCCGCTGTGTCCGCTATCGAGTTTTGAACGACGCGCCAAGAATAAAACCAAACTGGCGTCCCGACGATGAGCAAAGCGAGTCCGTTTATGAAAGTTCCGCGCCCAACTTCCCCCAGAATGTCAGACGGAACGTAGAACAAATAATATAAAATTTGTTGCACGCCGAAAACAACCATAATCAAACTGTATAGAACCCAAACATAACGATACAAACGGCGCACATCAGCAAAGTCTTCTTTGATGGGAAGACTCTTCCATTCGCTGCGCGTGATATTCCAGAAATAAAGTGCGACGATACCGTTTATTGCAATGGCGATGAGGTTATCAGCCAGTGTTTGAGAACCACCAATAATAGCAGTTGAGCGTGCTATATGTGCGGCTTCAAGGGAATTGCGATTAATGAGTGCCAGCAGGTTTTCAACGACTGGAATTAACGTGCCGATCAAAACGGCATAAAGAAATATCGCGCGCAGGCTGGATGTTTTTTCTTCGTCCTCGCGTGCGGAAACGCGTTGTGCCCACAGCCAATGAAAGAGGAAGATCGGCAAGCCGACCAGGATCAGCGCGAGTGCGCTTGCCAACGCTTCCGCTCCGCCACCGACGGTTTGATCAATGATCGAACGAAGTAAATTGATCAAGCCCCATAGAACCACTTCGAGGCTGATGAGCGCAACGGCATAAAAGTAAAGACGACGGACTGTTTTCATTGCATCCTCCTACGGTTTTTGATACCAACTGTAATCCCACAAGTCATACGTCGGCATGGATGAAATTTTCCACGCGCCGTTTTGTTTTACCAATTGAGCCGAACCGTTATTACTATATTCCGACGAGAAGGGATCGCTGGGTGCATTGATCATATCCACTTCAACGCTCGCATCATCGCCAGTAATATCGGCTGTGCCAATTTTGACTCCCGCATCGGATGGATTCAATTGTCCGGTTGCAAACGCTTGGCGGAACTGATCATAGGTGGGCTTGTTGTTAAGGTCGGCAAGATAAGCGTAAGCTTTTGGATAATCTTTGTTGAGCAAAGCCAGTACGTAATTATGCACTACACCTTCTGGTGCGTCTTCGGAAATATACGTCTGTTTATTTTGCCGCGTGAAGAAGATAGTCAGCGCAACAATAATCAACACGCCGATGCCGATCAAAATGCCGATGAGAAAACGATCCTGTTTCATAAGCGCCTCCTTGCTTGATTTCATTTTATAGGCTTTGAGATGAAAAGGCAAGCGAAACAATAACAAATGCATTTTGGTATACTTGTTCCATCACACACAAAGGAGATTCTTATGCCTGTCTCTGCCCCTCATTGGGATGTAAGCAATATCTATCCCTCACTTGAATCCAAAGAGTATCAAGCCGCGGTAAAAGATTATAAAAAGCAGGTCGCAGCGCTTGAAAAATTTTTCAACAATAAACTTAGCAAAATGGATGCAAAATCCAAAGCCAAAGAGTTGGCTCCGTTAGTGGGCCAAGCGATTGATCGCATCAATAAAATCCAAATGCTGGCGTCTACCATTATGCCGTTTATTTATGCTTATGTCACCACCGACTCGCGCGATAAAACTGCGAACCGCGCGATGTCAGAGTTTGA
>JBAUMB010000022.1:0-11978 GCA_049578465.1 Anaerolineales bacterium | reverse complement strand
TCGAAAACTCTTGCCATGAATCAGGGCTTGTATAATGGCTTTCTTGCCGCAGGTTTGATCTGGAGTTTATTCCTCGGCGCAAACAGTTATGAAGTCAAAATTTTCTTTCTGCTGTGTGTGATCGTGGCGGGCGTCTTCGGTGCATTCACCGTTAGCCGCAGGATTCTCTGGATACAAACCTTGCCCGCTGTGATTGCGCTTGCCTTCGTGCTTCTCAGTAAATAATCTATGCTCATTCATTCTGCGACTCAACTTCTGACTCTCAAAGGTGGTCCGCAACGCGGACACGACCTCGGCACACTGGGCATCATTCAAAATGGCGCGGTGTTGATCCGCGATGAAAAGATTCTCGCCGCGGGTTCAACGGACGAATTGCGCACCGCGTATAAAGACGAACCCACGCTTGATGCCAGCGGTTGCGTGGTCATGCCCGGCTTTGTCGATCCGCACACGCATGTGATTTGGGCTGGTGACCGCGCCAATGAATTCGAGATGAAGATGGCGGGCAAACCGTATCTCGATATCCTCGCGGCGGGCGGGGGAATCATCTCAACTGTTAGGCAGACGCGCACGGCTTCGATTGAAAGCCTTATCGCGCAAACTCGTCCGCGCTTGCTGCGCATGTTCGCACACGGCACCACCACTGCCGAGGCCAAGACCGGTTATGGTTTGCAAACGGCAACTGAATTGCGCTTGCTCAAAGCCTTGATCGCGCTCGAAGATGAAAGTCCGCTCGACCTTGCAATCACGTTCCTCGGTGCGCACGCCATCGCGCCTGAATATAAAGACGATCCACAAGGCTATACCGATCATGTTTGCGATACGATGCTTCCAACCGTTCAGGCTTGGTGGCAGACTCACGCGCCGAATCATTCTTTACCATTTGTGGATGTCTTCTGCGAAGATAGAGCATTCAATTTGAATCAATCGCGTCAAATCTTGACCAAAGCGCGGGAACTCGGATTCCCATTAAAGATCCACGCGGACGAATTCGATAATCTCGGTGGCGCCTCGCTTGCAGTTGAACTCGGCGCGGCGTCTGCTGATCATCTCGTCAAAACTTCGGATGCGGATATCAAAGCATTAGGTCAATCTGATACCGTTGCAGTATCTTTGCCTTGCACTCCGTTTGGTCTCGCTGAAAAAGATTACACACCCGCACGCAAGTTGATTGAATCCAATGCGATTCTTGCTCTAGCAACCGATTGCAATCCGGGAACTGCGTGGAATGAATCCATGCAGTTTGTGATTGCCTTGGCGTGCCGCACGATGGGATTGACTCCCGCGCAAGCCATCGCGGCTTCGACGATTAATTCTGCACACGCCATCCGCCGCGCTGATATAATTGGCTCCATCGAAGAAGGCAAGCAAGCCGATCTGCTAATTCTCAACGTGCCGGATTATCGTCATCTTGGTTATCGCTTCGGGACGAATCTTGTACGGCAGGTTGTCAAGCGCGGACGAGTCTATTCGGTGGATGTCGGTTATTATCGAACTGCATAACAAAGGAGTATTCCATGTCATTTGCAAATGTTGATTTCAATACCATTGTTTATTTTGCTGGCATCATATTGCTCGTAATTGTGGTGTTCGGCATTCTAAGTTTTATCTTCAAGCATCTGTTCCATTGGTTTGCGCGCGGCTGTGGCTGCATTGTATTTATCGTCTTGGCTTATTTTGTTGTGCATGTTCTGTTAAAACTTTTATAGCAGTTTTTGATTCAAATAAAACGGGACAAGCGAATAACTTGTCCCGTTTTATTGTTACATTGCTTTGATAAAATATGCGTCTATATTTTCTTTGGAGGCAAAATGAAAGTTGATATCATCGGCATTCCCATTGACCTCGGCGCGGATCGGCGCGGCGTGGATATGGGTCCCAGCGCGATTCGGTATGCACACTTGCAGCCAAAACTCGAAGCACTCGGTTACACTGTCGAAGATAAAGGCAATATCGAAGTGCCCATTGCGGAGATGTGTTCGATTGCCGAACCAAAACTTAAATATATTGATTGCATCGTGCCGATGGCGCGGCGCGCAGCGGGCGCGGTTTCGACATCCATTCAATCAGGGAATTTTCCAGTTGTGTTGGGCGGCGATCACAGCCTTTCAATCGGTTCGATTCGCGGCGCAGCAAAATCTAAAAAACTTGGCGTGATCTGGATCGATGCCCACGCGGATTTCAACACCGATCAAACCACGCCATCCGGAAATATTCACGGCATGCCGCTCGCGGCGTTATGTGGACTCGGGGACGCGCGTTTAACTCAAATATGGGATGAGCCGCTTCCCGTCGTGGACCCGAAGCGGGTCGCCATTATCGGAGCGCGCGATCTCGACCCCGGCGAAAAAGTAAATCTGCGCGAGGCGGGAGTCATGGTGATGGGCATGGAACAAATTGATCGGCTTGGGATGGTGACCGTGATCGAAAAAGCCATCGAACGAGTCTCGCGTGAAACGGATGGAATTTATCTTTCGTTCGATATGGATGCGATGGATCCGCGTCATGCGCCCGGAGTTGGAACGCCGGTACCTGCCGGTCTCACGCAACGTGAGGCTCATCTGGCTTGTGAGATGATTGCAGAGACCGGCAAGTTAATTGGCATAGATATGGTGGAAGTTAATTCCGTTCTGGATATTCAGAATCAAACTGCTGCTCTCGCAGTGGAGTACGTTTTATCGGCATTGGGCAAACGCATTTGGAATGGAAATTAATTCGCTTGCTTCGTCCATGAAAAAGGAATAGAATAAGCGCATGAACAATACGGCTGGTCCATTGCTGATCGTTGAAGATGTCCCGAACATTCTTGATTTCCTTGAAGTGACTCTTAAATTCAAAGGCTATGAAGTGATGAAAGCGCGCAACGGACAGGAAGCGCTGGAAGCGATTCAAAAGAAACGGCCGGCCATTATTATCACCGATATTCTCATGCCCAAGATGGACGGCTTCAGTCTCGTCTATCATTTGCGAACCGACCCGGCCACACGCGATATCCCCGTCGTCTTTCTATCTGCCACTTACATCGCACCGGAAGATAAGGCATTCGCAATGCACATCGGTGCGACGCGTTTCATGGAAAAGCCGATTGACACCGAAGAATTTTTGTTGACGGTTGCCGAACTGTTGATGCAGGGACCGCCGCCTCCGCCTCCGCCCATGAAAGAGCGCGAGTTCTTTGAAGGCTACCGCAAGCAATTGGAAATGAAACTTGGACAAAAGAATGTGCAAATCGCGCGTGCCGAGCGTTTGATCGAAACCTTGCCCATCGAACAAAAACCGGGCTTTGTGACTCTGCGCCAGCAATCCATCAATGACCGCGATGAGATTCAGACGGAACTCGACCACATAAAAAACTTCCTCGAAAAGAATAATTCCTCCAAATGAAATCTCCCACTCTCAGCGAGATAGAGAATTTAGCGCGCCGAGCTGGAGCCATCTTGCGCGCCGGTTATGATCACGAACATCAAGTCGCATACAAAGGCTTGATTGATTTGGTGACCGAAACGGATCGCGCTTCCGAAGATTTTTTATTGGCAGAAATTAATCAGCATTGGCCCGGCAGTCATATCATCGCTGAAGAGAGCGGCGTAACCAAAGGCGATCATGATCATAGTTGGTATATTGATCCGCTCGATGGCACGGTTAATTATGCACATCACATTCCAGTCTTTTGCGTTTCAATGGGTTACGCTCAAACCGGGACAATGAAGCTGGGCGCCGTTTACGATCCGATGCGCGACGAAATGTTTACCGCTGAACGCGGTCAAGGCGCATGGCTAAACGGGAAAGCGATTCATGTCTCCAAGACTACCGAGCTGCAAAAAAGTTTATTGGTGACAGGCTTTCCATATGATGCATGGAATACGCCGCACGATAACTTTGATAACTTTGTCCGCCTTGGAAAATTGACTCAAGGTGTCCGGCGCTTCGGGTCCGCCGCGCTGGATGCGTGTTATGTTGGAGCCGGTCGCTTCGATGGCTTTTGGGAATTGTCTCTGAAGCCGTGGGATATCGCTGCCGGAGGTTTGGTCGCGGAAGAAGCGGGCGCGATTGTGACGAATGTAAACAGCGGCAAAGATTACCTATCTCCGCCGCAGTCCGTTGTCGCTGCCGCGCCCGGCATCCATGCCAAAATATTGGAAGAGTTGCGCGCCGTTAAAACTTAACTGACTCCAATTGAAAAATATAGTGCAAATGTAATTAAGTGGGTAAAATATTTCAGCTATACTATTCACAAGCGATGAGTGCATCTGAAATCCTTATTAGTAAAACAAAGATCATCGTACCCAAACGGCGCGTGGAACTGCTTACGCGTCAGCGCTTATTAGATGCCGTATACGAAATCCTTGACCGCAAAATGGTTATGGTTTCAGCGCCGGCCGGTTACGGCAAGACATCTCTTTTGATCGATCTTGCAAATCATAGTGATCTGCCTTTTGGCTGGCTAGCTCTTGATTCACTGGATCGAGATCCGCAAAGATTTATCGCCTATTTTATTGCCGCGATTGCGGAACGCTTTCCCAAATTTGGAAACCGTTCCCGCTCTGCGCTCAACGCACTGACGGATCTGGAAGTGGGCATGGAATCCGTTTTGGTCACGCTGATTAATGAAATCTATGACGAGATTCATGAGCACTTTGTACTCGTGCTCGATGATTTTCATTTAGTGGATGATGTTGAATCGATTCTCTACTTCGTCAATCGCTTTACGCAATTGGCGGATGAAAATTGCCATTTGATTCTTTCATCCCGCTCGCTAACGAATTTATCTGATTTGACTTTGCTGGTTGCCCGCGAGCAAGTGGGCGGCGTAAGTTTTTCCGACCTTTCCTTTCGTCCCGAAGAGATACAAGCTCTCCTAGTGCAGAATCAACAAATCCATCTCTCTGATGAGGATGCGCGCAAACTTGTCGAAGCGACGGAAGGCTGGGTGACGGGGTTACAGTTTACTGACCTAAAGCTGATTCGGGGTAGAGAAGCGATATACACACCTACATCGCCATCCGCCGCAGTAGGTGTTGATGTCTTTGATTATTTAGGTCAGCAAGTATTAGAACGCCAGACTGAAGAACTTCAACTATTCCTACTTAGGAGTTCTCTGCTGGAGGAGTTTGATGCGGCACTCTGTGAAAATGTGCTTGTCCCCTTTTATTCCGGCCGTCAAGATTGGTCAAAGTTAATAGATTTGATCGTTCAGAAAAATTTGTTCGCCTTGCCCGTCGGTGTCAATGGACAATGGTTGAGATACCATCATCTATTTCGCGATTTTTTGCAGAAGCGTTTTCGCGAAGAACAACCTAAAGAAGCCTCGCTGATTCTGCAACGCCTGGCAAGGTTTCATGAAGCGCACGGCGATTGGGAAAAAGCTTATCAACTTTACAAACAATTAGGCGACTTTGACGCGTTGGTCAATTTGATCGAGCACGCGGGCATTCCCATGTATCAGCACGCCATGCTGACTTTGGATTCATGGCTTAAGGATATTCCGCCTTCTCTGCTTCAGAAGCGAGCGGGATTACTCTCGCTGCGCGGCGCGATCGAGACTGCAAAAGGTAATATGTCTGAAGGACTAGATTTGTTCAATCGCGCTATAAAAATATTTCGCAAGGGAAAAAATACAACCGATCTGGCTTTGGCTTTAGTACGACGAGGAAATGCATATCGGCTTTTGGGAAATTATAGAGATACTCTTCGCGATGCCGATGAAGTAATTGAATATACAATCATGGATGATAACTTGCAATGGATCTATGCGGATGCATTGCGTGTCAAGGGCCTCAGCTTATTTCGGCAAGGAAGAACACTTCAAGCTATTCCTTACTTGGAGCGCGCATTGGATATCTATATTCGTTTGAATGATACAGAAATGATCCCTATCTTATTCATGGAGACCGGCGTTGTATATGCTGAAACAGGGAGATCATCTGAAGCTCTGGCGGCTTATCAGAAAGCATTAGATATGAGGAAGCAAAGCGGCAATTTAGCTTGGCAAGCAAATCTCCTGAACAATTTGGGTGTTTTGTATAACCGACTGGGAAATTATGAACAAGCCGCTCAAACTTTAGAGGAAGGTCTGCTCTCTGCCAAGCAGAGCGGCAATAAACACGCCGAAGCATTGATCTTGATTAGCCTTGGTGATTTATATGCCGATGTGGAAGACATCGAAATAGCGGAGCAAAATTATTATTGGGCTGGAGAACTCGCTCAGCAGTTAAAGGCAACCTTTTTCCTTAACTACTTGATGCTTGCCAACTTTAATTTAGCCATTTTAAAAAAAGATCTGCTGCAGGCGCATCGCGTAATGGAGCAGTCCTTGGTTTCTATTAAAGCAGAGGACTCGGTTTATGAATACGGTCTTCTTCAACTTATGAAGGGCCGATTATCGCTTTTGGAGAAAAAAACACAACAAGCCATTCAGGAACTAGAGGAGGCAGAGCAGCATTTCGTTCGAGATGGAAGAAAAACAGAAATAACTCTTAGCCGTGTATGGATAGCAGCCGCCCAATCGCAAGCCGGAAAGCAAGAATCTGCTCGAGAGGAAATTGATCTTGCGCTTATAGATTCTAATCAGATTACCAATCTTATGGTCATTGCAGTAAGGCAGGCACGCGAATGGTTAGAAAGTCTGCGCAACAGTCCTCAGGCAAAACAAAATCTGCGCAACCTATTTAAGAAGGCGGATTCTTTAGATATTCAATTGCCAAGAATACGGCGTCAATTGCACCGATTGGCAAGGGAAATCGAAATTCCGCCTTCCCAATTGATCATTCATGCTTTCGGGCCAGGCAAGATTATAACTAATGGAAAGATAATCACGGTGAAAGATTGGCAGACACAATCTGTGCGGGAATTGTTCTTTTATTTCCTATCTCTAAAACGTCCGGCAACCAAGGAACAAATTGGGGAAGCACTTTGGGCGGAAACTGCCGAGCCTGCAAAACTGAATCTGCGTTTTAAGAACGAGATTTACCGGTTAAGACGTGCCTTAGGGCAAGACGTAATTCTTTTTAAAGAAAACCATTATCAATTCAATCGTGTTATCGACCACGAATATGATGTTGAGGCTTTTGAAGCCTTTGTCGATAAGGCAAAGGCTATGTTTGAACCGACCGAAAAAATCAGTTTCTATCAAAGAGCAATAGACCTAGTTCAAGGACACTATCTTGCTGATATAGATGCTACGTGGGTCTGGCCCGAACGAGAACGGTTGAATCAAGCTTTTCTTTGGGCTTCGCTAACTTTAGCAGAGCTTTATTTGAAGGAAGGGCAAACGTTAAAAGCCTTGAAAATTTGTGAGGATGCTCTAGAGTACGACTCTACGTTTGAAGCCACTTATCGTTTGAAGATGCAGGTGTATCGTCGCTTAGGGGATCGAGGCTCAGTGATCCACACTTATCAAACTTGCGAACAAGTAATGCGGAATATTTATAATTTGCCGCCATCCGAAGAAACGCAAAGGCTTTATCAAGAACTAACTGCTTGAATAAACCTATTTGATTAAAAAAACAGCCGTATCAGGCTGTTTTTTTAATCTTTTGAAGCCTGTTTTGAAGCCTAGGGGGGTGTATCTTGTTGTCATCAAACAAGGAGAATATATTATGAAAAACAAAATCGTTCGTTTAGCCCTTTTCACCAGCCGAATCAACCGACAGCACATCCAATTAGCTTTTGCCATTCTTGCCTTAGCGATGCTCGTTTTGGGTGTTGGCGCTCCGACTGACGGTAGTGGCAACCCACATTAAGAAAGATGATTCTTCTAATCGCCGTTTTCACTGGATTTTTAGCGGGTTTAGGCTTGGCTCGTTGGCATAAACAATCCTACGTTGTTCCCACTTTACGAGCCGCGTGGTTGGTATTGATTGCCTTCCTACCGCAATTCTTTATCGCCTATTTGCCGGCCACTCATCAATCATTTGATAAGGGTTTTGCTTCGGCAAGTTTATCGGCTTCGCTACTATTGTTTTTGGTGTTTGCCTGGCTGAACCGTCACCTGCCCGGGATGCCGATTCTGATCGGCGGCCTATTGCTAAACTTTCTAGTGATCGTTGCCAATGGCGGATGGATGCCTATCAGCCCGCAAACGGCTAGTGTTTTGGCGGGCAAAGATGTCCTGCAGTTTATGAAGCTGGGCGACAGGTTTGGAGAAAAAGATATTCTTCTGTCGGCACAAAATATTCACTTTGAATTCTTGGCAGATCGCTTTCTTCTCCCAGCTTGGTTTCCCTATAAAGTGGCGTTTAGCTTGGGAGATATATTGGTAAGCGTGGGTGTGTTTTGGTTACTTGCAAAGCCCGCGACCAGACTGAATTCCCTAAGTACAGAAGGTGTTGTTATATGAATACATCTACGATGTTCAAACCAAACTTCGATTACAAATCTGATTTATCTCACGAAACTCACAGCGGATTAAACAGCGTTTTCGCAGCGGCAGTTGTAAATCAGAGTTTCCGCGAAGCGCTTCTCCGAAATCCGGAAGCCGCGCTTGACCAAGGATATTTAGGAAGGGGATTTTCCTTGACTCAGAAAGAAACTTCCTTGATTCTATCCATCAATGCCAGTTCGCTCGCCGATCTAGCACGGCAAGTTATTTTAGAATCCAGAAAGTAACATTGATTTCATAAATGACGCCAGTCTTTTGTCCCCTAGCAAACTGGTGATTGTCAGGATGACGCGGCGGAGCAGGGGGCGCGGTAAGGAGGGGACTACTGCGCCCCGCGTCCGCATTTGGAGATGATGATGAGTTTATTGACCGAGAACAGATCCAACGCTTCGGCACAGTTAGGCGCGATCTTTGAAGCATTTCCAGATTTGCTTTTCGATTTGGATAGCAAGGGAAGAATCTTGGACTATAAGGGAAGCGACTTTACGTTCCTAGACTCATCTTCCGATGATTTTCTCAATCGCCGCATTCAGGATATCTTGCCCGTTGAAATCGGTCAAAAATTTCAAAAGGCGGTCGAACAAGCCACCCGCGATCAAAAGACTATATCGTTGGACTACCCGCTCAATGTTGGGAATGACGTTCGTTGGTTCGAAGCCCGCTTTGTTCCTTCTTTCCCGCCCAGGGCCATCGTCGTTGTGCGAGATGTGACAAAATATAAACGTGCGGAAGAAAAGATCCAAAGGCAATTGAAACACCTTTCTGCATTGCGCTCCATCGACGCGCTGATTTCATCCAGCTTTGATATTAATTTAACGCTCTCGATCCTTTTGAGTCATGTTACTGGTAGACTGAATGTGGACGCCGCCGACATCTTGCTGTTCAACCATGAAAGCAGGTTCTTTGAATTTGTGACCGGTATCGGTTTTCGTACAAATGCTTTGCAGGGGACTCGCTTGCGACTCGGCGAAGGCTATGCTGGTCTTGCTGCATTACAAAGAAAAACCATTCATATATCCGACCTCCAGAATAAAAAAACGGATTATTTGCGCTCCCCGATTTTTTATAAAGAGTCTTTTATTTCGTATTTTGGTATTCCCCTCATTGCAAAGGGACAAGTGTTAGGAGTGTTGGAGGTCTTCCATCGAACATTGCTTGATCCCGATCCGGATTGGTTGAGTTTTATGGAGACGCTCGCGGGACAAGCCGCGATTGCGATTGAAAATGCCACTTTATTTCGCGAGCTGCAGCGTTCGAATGTCGAATTGACGCAAGCTTATGATGCCACCATCGATGGCTGGTCCCGTGCTCTGGAACTGCGCGATCGAGAGACAGAAGGACATACACAGCGAGTTACGAAAACTACGCTTGAACTCGCGCGTCGAATGAATTTTAACGAAGCGGAATTAGTTCACATCCGGCGCGGCGCGATTTTGCACGACATCGGGAAAATGGCCATTCCTGATAGCATCCTGCTGAAAAGCACTGGCTTGAACGATGCTGAGAGACAGATCATACAACAACACCCTCGTTATGCGTATGATATGCTTTCGCCGATTCCTTATCTGCGCCCGGCTTTGGACATTCCTTTTTATCATCATGAGAAGTGGGATGGTTCAGGATATCCGCATGGACTCAAGGGAGAGCAAATTCCTTTGTCTGCGCGTCTATTCTCGGTGGTAGATGTTTTCGATGCGGTGACTTCCAATCGGCCCTATCGTCCGGCTTGGTCACGAGAGAAAGCGCTGGATTATATTCGTGATCAGAGCGGGAAACATTTTGATTCAAGTGTTGTCGCAGAATTTATGAAAATAATAGATGCGGGACAAATACTCACCGTTCCATGATCCTAAACGAAAAACCGCCGAATTTTCAGCGGTTATACTGTGAGCGCGGAGAGGCTCGAACTCTCAACCAATGGCTTAAAAGGCCACTGCTCTACCATTGAGCTACGCGCCCGCAAGAGCGGACTGCATTCTATCATGGGCAAGTCGCATCGTCAACGTAATAGATCCGGAATTCACCACGTCGAGGATGAACGGAGGCACAATGATTGAAGTGAATTATGTAAAGGAAGATAGTTTCCAAACTGAAGTGTTAAGTGCGGACCAACCCGTTCTCGTTGATTTCACAGCGAGCTGGTGCCAGCCTTGTAAAATGATCGATCCCATTGTGAAACAATTGGCGCAAGATTGGGATGGCAAAGTCAAAGTCGTCAAGTTGGATGCGGATGAGAATCCAAACATCCTCACGCAGTTTGGTGTGCTGGGCATTCCTACGCTGATGCTTTTCAAAGGCGGTGAGGTCAAAGAGCGCGTGACGGGCTACCAGCCCAAAGAAAAATTGTTGACGAAACTTAATCCGCATCTCTAGAATCAAAAACGGGTCGCGTGTGACCCGTTTTTGATTCCGTTCAATGAGTTGATTCTCGCAACTGCTTTTCGAGTTTTCCCAACTCTACTCTCGATGTCATATCCAGACTTACCGGCGTGACCGAAACCATGCGCTTTTTGCGCAAGACATAAACGTCGCTGTCTTCCGGCTCGCCGTCTAGAATCGCCGCTTCCACATAAGATACTGTTCCCGGCTCACTCCACGAACTTCGATGGGGTGCCGTTGGATCATAATATCGTTGACGCGACAGCCGCGTGATTTTCCAGCCTGTTTTCGGTGTGGCATCCGAAGGAACATTGACATTTAACAAATGAATATCATCCGGCATTTTTTGCTGGAGCAAAATATTTGCAAAGTGTGCGGTGAAATATGCCGCGGCGGAAAAATCCATTTCTTCCGAATATGAAAGATGATACTGTTGATCGGCTTGAAGCGAAACTGCCAGCGCTGGAAATTCAAGCGAAGCGCCTTCCATTGCCGCGCCGACTGTTCCGGAAACCGTAATGCCGAGTCCCATGTTTTCACCGTAATTAATTCCAGAGACAATCAGGTCCGGTTTTTCCGGCATGATTTCCAAAACGGCATGAAGCACGGCTTGTGCGGGCGTTCCGCCGACTGCATAAACGGTCCACTCCTGACCATGGACTTCCAATTTTTCTTCATGAATGATTCCGTCAGATGTGCTTGGCAGACTGCGGCCCGCGCCGGAGGATTGTTCTCTCGGGGCCGCGACCGTAACATATCCGATTGAAGCGAGTGCACGTGCCGCCGCCCATAATCCTGGCGAGCGAATACCATCATCATTGGTTAATAAAATTTGAGGTTTTTTCATAGTTTGCACAAAAAAAGAAGCGGGATGTCCCGCTTCATGAAAGTGGTGCTCCTGGCGCGATTTGAACGCGCGACCTTTTGGTCCGCAACCAAACGCTCTATCCGCTGAGCCACAGGAGCATAGGCAGAAAGCGATTTTAATTCAGAATCGAGGATGGGTCAAGCGCGCCATGATGATTGCGAAGAACCTCCTATCGAAATCTCTTATAAAAAGTTGATCTTTTGCTATTCGCTTTCTGATATTCGCCGAATAAGATAAATGCAATTAACTGTAATCAAAGGAGAAAATAAAATGACTTTCTATGCTTATCCCTTCCCTCATCGTATGGCTCGCCGCTGGGCAGCCGCTGGCGATCATGTGCAGAGTGCGCGC
>JBAUMB010000021.1:0-9708 GCA_049578465.1 Anaerolineales bacterium | reverse complement strand
GAGGAGCTTGGGGTGCGAAAGTTACCGGAGGCGGCCGAGGCGGTTATATGATTTCTCTGACTCCCGATAAACAACTCCAAGATAAAGTCGCATCGGCTTTCGAAAAAGAAGGATATAAAGTTATCCGAGCGACGATCGGTGGAAGTTGAACAATTTATCAACGCCTCAGCGTTTTTTTCCTGGCTATATATTTGACTTGGACGGAACGGTCTACCTTGGAGATGCCCTGCTTCCCACAGCGGGTGAAACTCTGACGGCCCTGCGGAAGCGCGGCTCGCGCACGATTTTTATTTCCAACAACCCTACTCACAAGCGCAGCGACTATGCTGACAAGTTGACTCGTCTGGGTGTGCCGACTCCAATCGAGGACATTCTAACATCCACTTTGGTGATGGTGGATTTTCTGAAACGGCGCATGGCGGGTGCCCGTTTGTTCGTCATCGGTGAGGAGCCGCTGTGTGAAGAGTTACGCCGCGGCGGCTTCGAATTAACTGATGACGCGAAACATATCGATGCGGTGATCGCCAGCTTTGACCGCACCTTTGTGTATCGCAAGTTGCAAATTGCCTTCGACGCGATCGGGGCTGGAGCGCGCTTCTTCGCCACTAACCCTGATCGTTATTGCCCGGTTCCCGGCGGTGGCGAACCGGATTGCGCCGCAATTATTGCCGCTATCGAGGCTTGTACAAATACGCGGGTCGAAGCGGTGGTCGGTAAGCCATCTAGTTATATGATCGAAGCCGCTTTGAATCTGATGAACCTTCCAGCCGCTGATTGCCTGATGACTGGCGACCGCTTGGAGACCGATGTGTATATGGGCTATGACGCCGGCATGTCGACCGCACTGACACTAACCGGCGCGACTCTTGAATCATCCTTGACATCATCGTCAATCCAGCCAACGTACATTCTGCATCAGCTGGGTGATCTGTTGCCGTAATTTGTTTGGATCGATTGCGGGATTAATCCACAAATCTATATTTCAATAACGTCCAAACGGCATCGAAGGCATCGTGAAATTTGATCTTTTTGCCTTCCGAATAGTCGCGCGGATTGAATGAGATCGGGACTTCATAAATGCGGTAATGGCGCTTTAAAACTTTGGCGGTAAACTCAGGTTCAAAGTTGAAGCGATTTGCACGCAGCTTCATACCATCCACGACTTCGCGGCGGAAAACCTTATAGCCGGTTTCCATATCGCTGAGGATGGCATCATAAAGGATGTTGGTAATAAACGTCAGCAGGTGGTTGGCGATCATGTGCCAGAACATGGTGGCGCGCCGCGGTCCGCCGAGGAAACGCGAACCGTAAACCACATCTGCAATACCCTCGTCAATGGGACCCAGCAAAGACGGATAATCGTGCGGACTGTATTCCAAATCGGCATCTTGGATCAATAATATATCGCCGCGCGCCGCTTGAAGTCCGGTGCGAACCGCCGCGCCCTTGCCTTGATTTTGCTGATGGAGAATGACGCGCAATCCGTCTTTGCCATCCAGCTTCTGAAGCAGGTCACGCGTCCCATCTTTGGAATCATCGTCCACCACGACAATTTCCCAGGCGAGAGAGGTGGCTCGGACGCGCTTTAAGATTTCTTCAATATTTTGCACTTCATTGTAAACGGGAATAATCACTGAAAGTTTCATCGGCGAAGATTATAAACGAAATGTGTTTGTCAGGTGGAAGAAACTGTTGACGTGCTATAATCCAATTATCTCATGAATATTTTTGAATTCTCTGCATTTTTATCGAGGTGGTATGACCGATCTTAGACAATCAGCTCCAGCCAATGTCGCTTTTATTCCGCCGCAGATTAACACCCTAGAAGATACCGGGCTTCCTTCACTCTGGCTTCAGGATTTGGTGCTCAAGGTTTTATATTTTCGCGGCTATATGACCGGTTTCAAGGTTGCCGAGGAAATTGCGCTTCCAATGGCGGGAGTTACGGACCAACTTTTAACAGCATTGAAACTGGAAAAGTTCATCGAAGTCAAATCTTCGCAAGGCGGACTCGGTGAAGGCGCATACACTTACGGTATTACAACCGCGGGAACTTTACGCGCGCGCGAGGCGCTGGAGCGCAGTCAATATGCAGGGCAGGCGCCTGTGCCTTTTGAAGTTTATAACGAATCGATTCGACGCCAGAAAAGCGGACGGCTTTCGGTTACCACGCGCACCATGCGACAAATCCTTTCGCAGTTGGTAATTTCCGAGACCACTTTTCAGCGGTTGGGACCGGCGCTTAATTCAGGCACATCCATATTCTTGTATGGTCCTCCAGGCAATGGCAAGACCAGCGTTGCGCGCGCCTTTGGCAACCTCGTTCTAAGTCAGACGATGTACATTCCCTTTGCGTTGTATCTGGATGGGCAGGTGATCAAAGTATACGACGCGACCAGTCATCGAATCGTAGCTGAATCAGATGGAGGCGGCGCGGCTTCGACAACCGGTAATCTCCGCACCAATACGCGACGCGATCCGCGCTGGGTAAAGATTCGGCGGCCATTCATTGTAGTCGGCGGCGAGTTGACTCTTGAAGGTCTTGACCTTGTCTTTGACGATACTCATAAATATTATGAGGCTCCATTTCAAGTGAAAGCCAACGGCGGCATATTATTGATTGATGATTTTGGACGACAACAAGTGCGCCCGCGCGATTTGTTAAATCGTTGGATCGTTCCGCTCGAAAACCGCGTCGACTTTTTGCGCCTCCATACCGGACGAAAAGTGGAAGTGCCATTCGATGTGTTGATCGTTTTCTCGACGAATCTCCCGCCAAAAGATCTGGTGGACGAGGCGTTCCTGCGGCGTCTTCGCCATAAGATCGAGATTGGCGATCCATCTTTTGAAGAGTACCGCGAAATCTTTCGCCGCGTTGCGAGTGATAAACATATCGAATATAGCGATCCCGGCTTGGCGTATCTTTTGCAGGAATGGTATATCAAGCGCAACCGCAAATTACGCGCTTCTCATCCGCGCGACTTATGCGACCAACTTTTGGATATCTCTGCCTACCTTGCAGTCCCGCCGAGCATGTCGCGCGAGATGATCGACCGCGCCGCGCAGGCTTATTTTGTTGAAATCTAATTCTTAATCAAATCATGTTCGAAGACCTTCCTCATCCCGTCATCTTTGCTCATCGCGGCGACTCGGCCCATGCACCTGAAAACACCCTCGCTTCATTTGAGTTAGCTTTGTCCGAAGGTGCCGACGCGATTGAACTCGATGCGAAGCTCAGCGCGGATGGCGAGGTGGTGGTTATTCATGATCCAACCGTAGATCGCACTACGAATGGTCATGGCCGCGTGGCGCAATTGTCATTAACGGAATTGCACTCATTAGATGCGGGCAGTTTCTTTTCGGAGAAATATCGCGGGCAGAAAATTCCACTGCTTGAAGAAGTCTTTGAAGCGGTGGGCAAGAAGTTGTTTATCAATGTTGAACTGAAAAACTATGACGCGCCATACGATCAATTGGTCGAGAAGGTTTGTGCATTGGTTAAGAAACATGAAATGGAAAAGAGAATCATCCTTTCATCTTTCTTGGCATCCAACCTTAAAAAAGCAAAAAGCTTTTTACCCGAGATCCCACGCGGACTATTGGCTCTGCGCGGCTGGAAGGGCGCATGGGCGCGCTCGTTTGGATTTAGCTTCGGAGATTGCGTGGCTTTGCAGCCGCATCTAACAGATGTGACGAAGCAACAAATCGTCCGCGTGCATCGACTCAAGCGGCGTGTCTATGTTTGGACGGTGAATAAAACCGAAGATATGGCGCGGTTGAATAATTGGGGAGTGGACGGTATCTTTACGGATGACCCGCAGTTGGCTTTGCGCGCGTTGGGAAGATCGTCGTGATTCCCGGCAAGCAAGTTGATTCTCATTGAACAGGACAGTCGAACGATGAGATTGAAACGCGTCCTTTTGGCGGTTATGCTTTCGGCGTTGATTCTGACTTCGGTTGGCGTGCCATTCCAAGTCCGTGCGCAGACTGCCACGCCGCCTGATATCCGTCAACTATTTGATTCAATGACTCCCGAAGAACGCGTCGGTCAATTGTTTCTGGTCACATTCACGGGCACCGATACGAGCCAACAATCCCAGATTTATGATTTGATTGCCAACCATCATATCGGCGGCGTCGTCTTATCTGCCGATAATGATAATTTTGTTGCCGCGCCGAATACAGTGACAGCCGCATACCAGTTGATCCAAAACCTGCAAGATATCGAATCGGATACATCACAAAATCTTTCGAGCACAACAACTGCAACACCGACTATTCCACATGCTTATGTGCCGCTGTTCATTGCCATGAATCAGGACGGCGACGGTTCACCCGGAGATCAAATCTTAAATGGATTGACGCCGCTTCCGTCGGAGATGGCAATTGGCGCGTCGTGGCAGCCTGATCTTGCCAATCAGGTTGGCTCCGTGATGGGACAGGAACTTTCAGCGCTCGGCGTGAATATGTATTTTGGTCCATCGCTCGATGTGGTTGATTCGCCCAACCCATCCGCGAACGGCGATTTAGGTTCGAGCGTTTTTGGCGGCGACCCGTATTGGGTCAGCCAAATGGGGAGCGCATATATCAGCGGCTTGCATGTTGGTAGTCAAAATAAAATGTTAGTGATTGCCAAACATTTTCCCGGCGAGGGAAGTTCAGATCGTCCCGATACGGAAGAGGTTGCCACTGTTCGTAAATCACTCGACGAGTTAAAACAGATTGATCTGAGTCCATTCTTTGCGGTAACAGGCAATACGCTTTCTCCTGATGCAACTGCCGATGGTTTGTTGGTTTCCCATATTCGTTATCAGGGCTTTCAAGGAAACATCCGCGCAACCACGCGTCCGGTGAGCTTTGATCCTCAGGCGCTTGCGACGATTCTCAGCTTGCCTCAATTCAGTTCATGGCATGATCAAGGCGGATTAATGGTCAGCGATGATCTTGGTACAAATGCGGTGAGACAATTCTATATTTCAGGCACAAACTTTTCCGCTCCAACGGTGGCGCATGATGCGTTCGTAGCGGGGAACGATCTGCTGAATCTGGGTAATATTGTTTCGAGTGATGCGCCGGATTCGTATTCCACTGTCTTGGAAATTCTTAACTTCTTTGCGCAGAAATATCGCGAAGATCCTACCTTTGCCCAAACCGTCGATTCTGCGGCGCTTCGTATTCTGAGTCAAAAATATCGCCTCTACGGGAGCTTTGATATTGCCAATGTGCTTGTCCCAAAAACCAATTTGGATGCCATCGGTCAACCGCAGACCGTTACGCTGGATGTTGCGCGTCATTCAGCGACGCTGGTCAGCCCCGGTGCGCAAGACTTAACTACACTGATTCCCTCGCCGCCTCAAATTCAAGATCGCATGGTATTCATCACGGATAGCGATCAAATCAAACAATGTAGTACATGTCCGCCTCAACCCACCTTGGATGTGAATGCACTTCAAAATGCGGTTGCCCAGTTGTTCAGCCCGCAGGGAGTTAATCAGAGTTCGTTCTTGCGACTCACCTCATATTCGCTCAATGATGTTTCCGCGCTTTTGGCAGGCAACAATCCACCAGCCAATCTCGAATCGGATCTAAGTCATGCGGCGTGGGTTGTCATTTCATTGGCTGATACAAGCAATGGTCAGCCGCAATTGATCAGCCGCTTTCTATCCGAACGCCAGGATTTGTTGAGCAATAAATACGTTATCCTTTTTTCGTTCGGCGCGCCTTATTATTTCGATGCCACCGATATTTCGCATCTCACCGCGTATTATTCGCTGTATAGCAAACAGCCGCCCTTTATCGATGTGGCCGCGCGTTTGCTTTTTCAGGAATTGACTCCCGCGGGCGCATCACCGGTTTCGATTTCTGCTTTAGGCTACGATTTGATTTCCATCACCGCGCCCGATCCGAACCAGATTATTTCGCTCACTCTGGACCTGCCGGCGATTCCCGTTTCGACCAGTGCTTCCACGCCGGAAGCCACGCCGGTTCCAACTGCTGTGCCGCTTTTTAAGATTGGGGACACGATTGCGATCCGAACAGGCGTGATCAACGACCATAATGGGAATCAGGTTCCGGATGGAACAGTGGTGCATTTTTCCATGACGCTCACCGGAGAAGGCGGCAGTATCCTTCAACAAGCCGACGCGACGACAACAAACGGCATCGCACGTGTCTCGTTCGGTTTGGATAAACCCGGCTTGCTTGAAATTCGCGCAACGAGTGATCCTGCTACTCTTTCTGAAGTGTTGCAACTGGATGTCAGCGCCGGTCAGCCTGCGGCTGTGACGGTGATTGTGCCTGTACAATCCACGCAGACTGCTGTTGAGATAACCCCAACACCTCAACCAGAACAAAGTCCATTTATGACGCGCCAAGGCACGCCGCTTTTCAACGCTTGGCTGTTGACAATTATCTTATTATTAGTGGGTGCGCTGTTGGCATTTTTCGTAGGCAATCAGTTGGAGTCAAGACAATGGGGAATCCGCTGGGGACTGTGTGCGTTATCCTGCGGCTTATTGACCTATAATTATTTTGCGCTTGGATTGCCCGGAAGCCAGGAATTTGCCGAGTCTAACGGCATGAGCGGTATTTTAGTTGTTACATTATTTGCCGTATTGATCGGCTGGGGGATCGGCTGGATTTGGTCAAGAATTCGATTGTAAGAAATCAATGCGTCAGGGTGGCGATCAGACTCAATAGCACCAAGCCAACGGTAAACCATAACAGAATCATATCGGCAAGGTTGCCAAAAATATTCAATCGCGGAATGTCAAACGCAGTGGTTGTCGAATAGAGTCGCGGCGGCATTTTGCCGGAGCCGAATAAATATTCGTTGAAGATGCTGATGGTATTAGGCCGTTCATCCGGATGTAATGCCATCGCCCATAAAATGGCTTGTTCAGTTCGAGCACTCAATGACGGATTGAACTCTCGAGGCGGCCTCAAGCTCGAGGGCAGAAGGAAGCGTTTGCGCGCATCCACAGGCGGTTCGTTCGTGAGCAGGTGATAAAGAGTCGCGCCAAATGCATAAATATCCGCGCGCGCATCGGTATGAGAATCATCGGTGGCGTATTGTTCGATCGGTGTGTAAAGCGCGGTGCCTTGTCCCTGAATAATTGTGATAGTGACTTCTTCCGGAGCCATAATCTTAACGAGTCCGAAGTCCACTAATTTGAGTAAGCCGGACGGTGTGATCTTAAGGTTGCTCGGTTTGATATCGCGGTGAACGATGGCCGGTTCTTGCGTGTGAAGATAATCGAGCGCATCGGCAAGTTGATGCGCCCAGCCGAGCACTTCACGTTCGGGGAGAAATCTTTTTTCGCGGCGCGCATCTAACACCATCGTCCGCAGGTCTTTGCCGGGAACGTAATCCATCACGAGATAATCGCGCGGCCCATTTGAAAAGAAGTCAGAAACTTTTGGCAGGTTGGGATGATCGAGACGCGCGAGAATGGTGGCCTCGCGTAAAAATTGTTGGCGGGCTTCTTCCAAAAGATTCTCTGAGAGGGCGCGGTCATACTCCACTTCTTTGAGCGCGCACTGGCGTCCTTCCAGCCGCAGATCGTCGGCTAGATAAATGGAACCAGCGCCGCCTTGTCCGACTCTTTCTCGGACCTTGTAGCGGTCATGCAACACCTCTCCTTCGTTGAGCGAAAGGGGCACACTTCTCCTTTGTGCGACTGTGCAATTTTTTCTCGGCGCGGATTATGCACAGAAACAAAATTTATGCTATATTATAAACGTCTTTGTTCCAAACTTGTTTTTTGAAATAAAACTTGAGGGCATTTATGAATCGTCGAACAGAAGAGTTTCCCATGCTGGTCGCGGAAGAGGGACCGCTTAAAGGTCAACGTTGGCCGTTGAACCACACGGTCGTGCTTGGACGTGAATCAACCTGTGACGTGGTCATTGCCGACCGGCAGGTCTCGCGTTTCCACGCGCGGCTGACGCCAACGAATGAGGGCATCATGGTCGAGGATTTGGGGAGTAAGAACGGCACTCATTTGAATGGAACGGTTTTGACCTCGCCGATGATGCTGCAGGATGGGGACAAATTACAAGTCAGTTTTGTTCAGGAATTTTTATTCTTTACTTCCGACGCCACTATGCCACTGACAGAAGGCGCGAGTCATGCGGGCCGTTTAATGATGGAACATAAGTCTCGCAGCGTGTGGGTGAACCAAAAACAACTTGTCCCGCCGCTTTCTGCTCAGCAATTTAAGTTGTTGTGGTTGCTTTACGAAAATCAGGGACAGGTGATCTCGCGACCCGATTTAGTTGAGACAGTTTGGGGCGAGGAGCAAGCCGCAGGCGTTTCCGATCAAGCTCTGGATGCACTCATCCGCCGATTGCGTGACCGCTTGGCTGAGTTGGATTCAAAGCATCAATTCATTGACACCGTGCGCGGTCATGGCGTGCGGTTGGACAATCCACCGGTATAAATTTACTTAGTTATAAAAGGTAAAACTTATGGCGAAGATTGAATTACCCTTGAATCAAATTATTCAAGGGGATTGTGTTGAAGAATTAAATAGCTTACCTAAGAAATCAATAGATGTGATTTTTGCTGATCCTCCGTATAACCTTCAACTTTCACAGGAACTATGGCGTCCAAATATGACGAAGGTTGATGCAGTGGATGATTCTTGGGATAAGTTTGGTAGTTTTGGCGACTACGATATTTTCACGCGCAATTGGCTATCTGCTTGCAGACGCGTGTTGAAAGATGATGGAACAATTTGGGTAATTGGGGCTTATCATAATATTTATAGGCTTGGAACCATATTACAGGATTTGGGCTATTGGATTCTCAACGATGTGGTCTGGATAAAGACGAATCCAATGCCGAATTTTCGTGGAACGCGATTTACCAATGCGCACGAAACGTTGATTTGGGCGCAGAAGATCAAGGGCAGACATTATACATTCAATCATCACACGATGAAGGCTTTGAACGACGACCTTCAAATGCGTAGTGATTGGGACCTTCCGATTTGTTCAGGAAGCGAGCGAATAAAGGTAAGAGGACAAAAAGTTCACTCAACTCAGAAGCCACAAGCCTTATTATATTTGGTTTTACAAGCGAGCACGAATCCAGGCGATGTCGTGTTAGATCCATTTTTTGGTACTGGCACAACCGGCGCAGTAGCCAAACAATTGAAAAGGCATTGGATAGGTATTGAGCAGAATAGAGACTATATCCGGGCTGCCAATAAACGGATAGATGATCTGGCTCCATTGCTTCTTGATGATACTGTGTTGTCGACAACGCCACGAAACAAGGGTTTTAAAATACCTTTTGGTAATCTCTTGATGCTAGGCTTATTAAAACCGGGAGACAAACTCTACTTAACCAAGCAAGGGAATGCTGCCACTGTGTTGGCAGATGGACATATCCTATCTGGGGAATATCGGGGTTCTATTCATGCGGTGGGTAGCTCCTTATTAGGTGTGCGTTGTAATGGTTGGACTACTTGGGAGTTCGCGGATGAAGATGGAAAACGCGAAAAGATAGACGTGCTTAGGCAAGAAGCTTTAAAGATCATATCTGCTCGCCCTTCATGAATCACATAAAACTTTCTGGTGGGAATTGAATTTGTAATCCGTTTCAAGTACCATTGCCAAAATTTATTATTGAGGAGAGCGTAGTGAACTCATCGTTTCGTTCATCATGGATTTGGCTATTAATACTTTATACCATCGCCAGTT
>JBAUMB010000020.1:0-3458 GCA_049578465.1 Anaerolineales bacterium | reverse complement strand
TGCGGATTTCGATGCGCTGGTTGCTGAGCAATCCAAACTGCAGGAACAGCTCGATAAGCACGATGCTTGGAATCTTGATTCGCATTTGGAAGTTGCCATGGATGCCTTGCGCTGTCCGCCTTCGGATACGCCCGTCAAGATTTTATCGGGCGGAGAAAGACGCCGCGTCGCGCTGACCCGCTTACTGCTCACCGAACCGGATATTCTTTTGCTCGATGAACCGACGAATCATCTCGATGCTGAATCCGTTGCGTGGCTCGAACATCATCTGCGCGAATACAAAGGCACGGTTATCGCCGTTACGCATGATCGTTATTTTCTTGATAACGTTGCCGGTTGGATTCTCGAATTAGATCGCGGTTTTGGAATTCCATACAAAGGCAATTATTCTTCGTGGCTGGAACAAAAGCAAAATCGGCTCGCACTCGAAGAGAAAAGCGAAAGCCAGCGGCAAAAAACTTTGGCGCGCGAACTCGAATGGATTCGCATGTCGCCCAAAGCGCGTCAAGCGAAGGGACAGGCGCGCGTCACTGCTTATGAAAATTTGCTCTCGCAGGAATCCGAAGCGCGCCGCGAAGATTTGGAGATTTATATTCCGCCGGGTCCGCGGCTCGGAGATATTGTTTTTGAATTTGATAAAGTTAATAAATCGTTTGATGACCGCCTCATCCTCGACTCTTTTTCGGCTTCCGTTCCTCCCGGCTCCATCGTCGGGATCGTGGGTCCAAACGGCGCGGGCAAAACCACGTTGTTGAAGATGATTACTGGCAAAGAAAAACCTGATAATGGCTCTATCAAAATCGGCGAGACTGTCAAGCTGGCTTATGCTGATCAAACCCGCACACTTGATCCCGATAAAACCGTCTACGAGGAAATCTCGCAGGGCGCAGAGACGCTTGAACTCGGCAAGCGCAGAATCAACGCGCGTGGATATTGTTCATCGTTTAACTTCCTCGGCTCCGACCAACAAAAGAAAGTCGGCGTGCTTTCCGGCGGCGAACGCAACCGAGTGCATTTGGCGAAAACTTTAACTGAAGGTGCGAATGTTTTGTTATTGGATGAACCGACGAATGATTTAGACGTGAACACGCTTCGGGCGTTGGAAGAAGCGCTTGAAGAGTTTGCAGGCACGGCATTGGTGGTTAGTCATGATCGTTGGTTCTTGGATCGCATCTGCACGCATCTCATTGTCTTCGAAGGCGACTCGATTGCAAAGATGTACATTGGCAATTGGTCCGATTACGAAACGATGATGCGCGAAAAATTCGGCAAGGATTTGACCCCGCATCGTGTAAAATATAGAACCCTAAAGCGATAGTTGTGAATCTGCGGGGCGGACTTGGAAGTCCGCCCTTTTAATTTCCGCGCAACAACACGCGGTAAAATGATTGTATCACTGCATTTTTTTGCAAGTCTTTCATCAGAAAAAGAGATGAAGAATGAAGCCGTCTGAAAATCCAGAAAACATACCCATTCTGCTTAATGAAATTTATGGAAATATAGAACGGATTACCAGCATATTCTATGCGATCATTGCTGCGATATTGATCGCGCTCATTGCTGGAATCGTCATTGTCCTTTCGACCAACAATCTCTTTGCCGCAGCAATCATCGCAGTTGCGATTATCCCCGTGGTCGGATCTATCTTCTTGATCCGCCGCGGAAAATTTGAACTCACTGCGATTATTCTCGCCGTTTTGTTCATCACTTTGATAACCTTGACCGCAACTTACGGGGAGGGGATTCATAACCTCAGTGTGCTGGCTTTTCCAGTAGTCCTGATCGTAGCGAGCCTTGTCATCCGAAAACGGATGATGGTTTTTCTAACCCTCTATAATATACTCTGCGTAGCATGGCTTGTCTTTGGAGAATTATCGGGTTTATATAAACCTTTCACAATTGCGAGAAGCGTGCCCGGAGATTTTTTTACGACTGGGGTCATTCTAATTCTGACTGCCTTCATGGTGCGCCTGATCACCGAGACCATGTTTCAAAGCTCTATAAATTTACAGAAGGAACTGAAGGAACGCAGACGGATCGAAATTGCCATGCAGCGGCGCGCCGATGAAATGACTCTTTTATATCAATTGAATATTTCATTGGCGTCTGGGAAAGATTTGCAAAGTACATTGCTGGCGCTTCAATCGGAAATCGAACGCCTGATCAAAGCCGATGCATTCATGGTCGCATTCTATGATCAGAAAACCGACGTGGTCAGTTATCCAATTTTTTTTGAAAGAGGAGAACTTGTTTATCCGCCTGACCGCATCCTGCATGATGCCCCAGGTTTTAGCGGCCCAGTCATCCTTAATAATCAAGTGCTGTATTTGCCGGATATGTCTGCACCGCAGATAGAAAAAAAATTTCACCCTTATCATACCGGCGGACCCATCCTGCATACATTCCTTGGGATTCCGCTTACGGTCAATAGCCGCGTCATCGGCATGATGTCTGTGCAGAGCAATGAAATTGATGCGTACACTCCCAGCCAGATCCAATTAATAGAAACGATCGCAATTCAAGCGGCGCTCGCCATCGACAAAGCGCATTTGCTCGATCAGCTTCAACAGGAACTGGCTGAACGCAAACGCACGGAAGACGCGCTGACTTTTTCAGAGTTGAGATTTTATCAGGCGTTTCATAATTCGCCGGTTATGATGACTCTTGAAGCGAATCGCATATTTACGGATGTGAATCAAGCTTTTATAGACGCGACCGCTTATAGCCGCGAAGAAATCCTTGGGCATCCCGCCGCGGACTTAGGGTTATTTGGATCGGATGTGGATAGAAAGATTCTACAAGAATTGAGCACGGAACAAAAAAAGATTCAGAATGTGGAATTGCATTTCCGTCGAAAGTCCGGAGAGATTAGAGTGGCTCTGCTATCGAGTGATAAATTCAATGTGAACGGAACAATTTATGAATTGACTTCCGCGCTCGATATCTCCGACCGCAAACTGGCGGAGGCTGAACGCGAGAAATTGATCGCCGAGTTAAAGGCGAAGAACAATGAGCTGGAGCAGTTTACTTATGTGGTCTCTCACGATTTGCGCGCGCCGCTCATTACCGTCAAAGGCTTTGTGGGTTTTCTCGAACAGGACCTCGCCAATGAAAATCGAGAGCGGATTCGTGATGATGCGCGGCGCATCAATGATGCGACCGACAAAATGGAACGTCTGATGAAGGAATTGCTTGAGCTCTCGCGCATTGGCCGGATGATGAATCCGCCTCGAATGATTTCTTTTGAAAACCTGCTCAATGAAGCAGTGCAGAATGTGCGCGGGCGTTTGGATGCTCGCAACATTTCGGTTCAGACTCAGCCAAATCTGCCTGCCGTTTATGGAGATCATCAGCGCCTGACGGAGGTCATGCAGAACCTGCTCGATAACGCCGCAAAATATATGGGAGATCAGCCGCATCCGATTATTGAGATCGGTCAGCGCGGCGAAGAAGATGGC
>JBAUMB010000019.1:0-3009 GCA_049578465.1 Anaerolineales bacterium | reverse complement strand
TACTTAATCCAAGATAGATCTGGTTTCTTTATCGTACATCAGCAGAAAAAAGATCTATCACTGTTTCCTATAAAAAAGGCCGACATCATGAAAAACAAAATAATAGATTCTTTCGTAAATTAGTTGCAGCGTAGATCTAAGGGGAAGGAGAGCAGATAGAAGGAAGTACATCGGATTTGACATTTTCTGTTAGAGTTTTGTTTCCCGACAAAATTCGCAGAAAAGGAGATCAAATCCGATGCATTTCGATACTATCACAAAGCTTCTCAACCTCCCAAATGTTATCGTGGTCGGAGTGCTTGATTGCTGCGACGACCACCTGCATTTCGTTGTAACGTTCTCTGACAATGCAGAGCCACCAGTTTGCTCCTACTGTGGAGCGGTCCACACATCAATCCACAGCAAAGGGCAAATGCGTGTTGAGGATTTACATATTCTCGGCCGCCGGGTGTTTCTCTATCTTGAGAAACGCAAGTGCCGCTGTCCTGATGGGGGTATCCATGTTGAACATCTGCCCTGGCTGCACGGCCGCTTCACCAGGCGTTTCGCCGAGCAGGTGAATCGGCTTACCGCCATTACAACAAACACAGAGGCCGGCTGGTTTCTTGAACTCGATGACGAGGTGGTCTATCGAATCGACCGGGCAATTCTCCAGGAAAAGGCTGATGATCTCATTGTGCCAACACCTGCGCCCAAGGCCATGAGCGTTGACGAGGTCGCCTGGAAGAAGGGGCATTCCTACGTCACCAACGTAGTGGACATCGACAAGCGCGTCGTCATCTGGAACCATGACAAACACGGCAAGACCGTTCTCGACGCCTTCTACGAAAGCCTAACCGAGAAGGAATGCGCCGAGATCGAAGTGGTTGCCTGCGATGGGGCCAGCGGTTTCCTCTCCTCCTCCCGGCAACACGCAGAGAATGCCTTGATCGTCCTTGACCACTTCCATGTCAAGGCTTACCTGGGTACGGCACTGGAGGATGTCCGTAAACAGGAACTCGCCAAGGCGAAGAAGGATAAATCCCAGGAGGAACTTGCCGGGCTTCTGCACTGCAAGCAGCGTTTCATCTTGTTGCGCAATAAGCCATCCCGGAAGAAAACCCAGATGCTCAAACGCCTGGAGCAACTGAACGAACCGGTCTATAAGGCCATGCTTCTCAAAGAGCAGTTTGCAACAATTTACGAGTTCAGGGAGAAGAAAGAAGCTCAGCCAGCCTTGCGAACCTGGATTGGCGATGCCATTCGCTCGGGGCTTGCCCCATTCAAGGAATTGGCTCTAAAGCTCTTTCGAAAGCGACACTACATCCTTAATTTCTTTGTACAACGGATCACCTCAGCAATTTCCGAGGGGATCAACAACAAGATCAAGCGACTGAAACGAATGGCCTACGGTTACAGGGACGTCTCTTACTTCCTGCTGAAAATCCATCAGCACTGCGGACTCCTCAACCCAATGCGATTCAACTAATTTACGAAAGACTCAAATTTAAGCATTAAGTGAGAAATGTCAGGACATCGCTGACCCGGATGTGTCAAGACATCGCTGACTCTTAATGCTGTTTTTTGTGTCAGGACATCGCTGACCTTCATTAAAATATCGGTTAAAATGCTCTCCATGAATTACCATGAAAGGAGAGCATCAATGGAAGAAGACCTCAGAAAAGAAGCCATCAGGCGTCACTTTTTGGATGGTGAGTCGCCAAAAGCGGTATATACAAGCATCAACCGCTCCAAGGAGTGGTTTTTCAAGTGGCTGAAGCGGTATCAGACCGGAGCAGCGGACTGGTACAAGGATCGCTCCAAGGCCCCATTAAAAAGGCCGATTGAGATTTCCCCGCAAGAGAAGGAAATCATTATCGCCACCAGGACCCGCTTGGAATCTGAGCCTTATGCCCAAGTTGGCGTTTCGGCAATCAAGTGGGAACTGCACAAGCTGGGCTTATCACTCCGCTCGGACAGCACCATTAACCGTACCATGAAGCGGGAAGGGTTGGTTAAAAAAAACAGTTTATACTCCCAAGGGAGTTGAATATCCGTACTTTACCGAGGCTCTTTGCTGTAACAATATCCACCAGATGGACTTGGTCGGCCCCCGCTATATCAAAGGCCATGGCCGGTTTTATTCTCTGAACATAATGGACCTGTACAGCCATTTGGTCTATATCGAGTCACAGCGGACCAAAGAGGATGACCAGGTTGCCCAGAGTTTACTGCGCTGCTGGAAGGTCGTAGGGCTTCCCGACTTCCTTCAGTTTGACAACGAATTGAGTTTCCGGGGTAGTAACCGCTATCCCCGATCACTCGGTTTGATATTGAGACTCTGCCTTTACTATGGCGTTCATCCGGTTTTTATCCCCGTCGGGGAACCGTGGCGTAACGGCGAAATTGAACATTTCAACGACACCTATGACAAGAAGTTCTTCCGCCGGCAATGGTTCTCAAGCTATGCAATGCTCAAACGGCAGAGCAAGAACTTCCAGAGGTTTCACAACCGGCATCACCGTTACAGCTGCCTCAAGGGAAAGACACCCTTTGAAGTCATCGCAACCGAAGATTTCAGGCCCATCACCCTTGGAACGAACACAAAGTTGCCCGTGATCGACTATATTCCGGATGGGAATATTTCTCTCATCCGGTTCATAAGGAGTGACAGAAAGCTCGATATTTTCGGTGAAAAGTTTGAAGTTTCCAAAGACCTCGTGTACTCGTATTTGCGAGCGATAATCGTGACGGAAATCCACGCGGTGCAGGTGTATCTTGGTGATGAACTTATCCAGACCTTTGAATACTGCCTGCCACCAGATATTTCCTCATGAGATATCAATCATCTTTATATTCGGGTCAGCGATGTCCTGATACTTTTTAGGATTAGACTCGGGTCAGCGATGTCCTGACATTTGTGAGCTACTGCGGGCTTTTGGCCCAAGCCAAGAGCGATTTTATGGCCATAGAGCAATATCGAGCTGATGATTTCTTTCGTGAATCTCTTGGCAACAAACACGTTCCTTC
>JBAUMB010000018.1:0-22733 GCA_049578465.1 Anaerolineales bacterium | reverse complement strand
TCCGCAGACTTATCTTGATTGATCCGATTGGAATCCGCCCGATGCCACTCTCATGGATCTATAAAGTCGCGATCCTGCCGGGCATTAGCGAATTAATTCTGGGACTGGCAGGCACAGAGAAAATGATCCAAACGGCCGCGTCCGATTTCTTTGACCCGAAACATGTTGAAATGTTCAAAGATCAATATCGAGTTCAGCTGCATTATCGCGGCTTCAAACGTGCGATCCTTTCAACGCTGCGAAATAAAACCGTGGACGGTTTCCCTGAAATCTATCAGCGCTTGGGAAAGCTCGATATACGCGTCCTATTATTTTGGGGACGGAACGATCGGACTTTACCATTGGCACAAAGCCACGAAATTTTGTCTGCGGTTCCGCATGCGGAATTTCATATCATAGAAGATTGCGGTCATATCCCGCATTATGAAAAACCGGAAGAGGTCAATCCGATCCTCCAACAATTCTTGAATTCAAAATGATAAAAAGACTCAACAACATTGTTTCACATCACAAATACAAAGCTGGCCTTTTTGTATTACTTAGTGCCGCATCGGCTGTTTGTTTCATCCTCGTTTTGGCGCGCATCGCTTACAGCAATTCCTATGGCTACACAGGTTTAATTTGGAATCTTTTCCTGGCATGGATTCCATTTGTACTGGCTTATCTTGCATATATTTTGTCGTGGAGGCGGTTATTGATCTATATCGCCATTCCCGCCTTTGCGATTCTGTGGTTAATTTTTTTCCCCAACGCACCTTACATTCTCACTGACCTTCAACATCTTGGACAAGCATCGGCAAACGTACCGCTATGGTACGACGTCATCTTATTGATTTGGTTTTCATGGACCGGAATGTTGCTCGGAATCGTTTCACTGAATCTGATGCAAGAGATCATCCGGCGCGAATTCGGCAGATGGTTTGGCTGGTTATTTGTCTCTTTTGTAGCATGTCTCAGCAGCGCCGGTGTTTATGTGGGACGGTTTATCCGGTTGAATAGTTGGGATATTTTTCAAAATCCGTCTTATGCCGCATCCAATCTATGGGATTGGCTTTCTGATCCCAGCCTGCGCTCATTTGGATTCATTGGCCTTTACACATTATTCTTCATCTTTGTTTATCTTACAATCTACGCTTTCGGTCATCTCCATCTGGAACAGACGGATCAATCCTGATGCCCGCACTCATTCTCATTCGCGGTGGCGGCGATTTGGCAAGCGGTGTCGCATTGCGCTTGCACCGCGCTGGATTAAATGTTGCCATCACCGAACTACCACAGCCGCTTGCCGTCCGGCGGACCGTTTCGTTTGCCAATGCCATTTATGAAAACGAGATTACAGTGGAAGATATCACCGCACGACTTATCAACGACCCCACTGATACGCTAAAGATATTGAACGTTCTTGCAAAACAACAAATACCGGCATTGATAGATCCGGGTTGCATCACTGCCAAGACGTTGAATCCGATTGCCATTATAGACGCGCGCTTGATGAAGCACCCGCCTGAAGCATTATCGCATCGGGCGCTGCTTTATCTCGGACTTGGGCCGGGTTTCACCGCCCCACTCAATTGTCACGCCGTGATCGAGACGCAGCGCGGACACACGCTCGGCCGCGTAATCTGGGACGGTTCAACGCTTAGCGACACAGCCAAGCCCGAAGGCGATCCGCGCCGCGTGTTACGTGCTCCGCAAGACGGCGTCATCGTTAACCGTAAACAAATCGGCGATCATTGCGAACCGGAGGAACTTATCGCTGAAATTAACGGGGCGCTAATCAAGAGTCCATTCAAAGGCGTGGTGCGCGGATTGATTCATCCCGGCTTAACTATAACGCGCGGCATGAAAATTGGCGACATTGATCCGCGCGACGATGCACACCTTTGTTACTTGGTCAGCGAAAAAGCGCTTGCCATTGGCGGCGGCGTCATGGAAGCATTGCTGGCTCGTCCCGAAGTAAGAAGCAAGTTGTGGACATAATCTACACTTACAAAGTGCTACAATAAAAGTATTCAGAAAAAAAGAAAGAGTGCAAACTATGAGTAGAGAAGACGAACTTCGCGATATCCTTAATGAAACGGCAAAAGAAATAGCTCGCACACAAAACAATCCACGCACGTGGGTATCATGGATGGTTTATTTGCTGGGACAGCTTGAACAAGAAGCGGCAAAACAAAACCCCGACAAAAAATCTTTTACCGAAATGTTAACCGCCTTGCAAGATGTAATCCGAAATCGTCAAAAAACCGGTGGATGGTGATTCGTTGCTGTTCTCGCAAGCTTTAAGACTCTCGCATCCATTCGATGCTGACAAAGGAAAGGTAATTGCTTTCGTCGGCGCCGGAGGCAAAACGACCGCTGTCTTTCAACTTGCGCGTGAACTGCACCAACCTGTTCTCGTGACAACCACAACCCATCTCGGAGCATGGCAAATCCCGCTTGCAGACCATCACATAATCGTGCATCAAATAAGCGATATTGATCACTATGAGTTTCATGACGTAACGCTCATCACTGATTCTATTCAAGCTGACCGAGTAGTTAGTATAAAACAAGATATATTATGTTGGCTATGCGCTTTTACAAAAACGCATGCTATCAAATTGCTTATTGAAGCAGATGGCTCGCGTCAGAAAGCCTTGAAAGCGCCCGATAAACACGAACCCGCCATTCCAGATTTTGCTGATGTTGTTATTGTTGTTGCCGGATTGAGTGGATTAGGAAAACCATTGAATGAGGATTCTGTCCATCGTCCGCAACTCTTCTCGACTTTGAGCGGACTTGCACTAAATGATTCAATCACCTCTGATTCTTTGATCCGCGTTTTGACTCAGCCGAATGGTGGACTCAAAAATATTCCGTCTGATGCGCGTCGCATCGTTTTTCTCAATCAAGCCGACACTTCAGAATCACAATCGATCGGTGGAAAAATGTCAGCATCGTTGCTTGAACATTTTGATACAGTTATTGTTGGAAGCTTACAAAATTTGCATTTTCAAACATTCGAACGAACAGCAGGTATCGTTCTCGCCGCGGGCGCATCCACGCGTTTCGGTCAACCCAAGCAACTACTTGATTGGCGCGGCGAAGCATTCGTCCGGGTTGTGGCACAGACTGCTTTGGATGCCGGACTCTCGCCTGTCGTTGTCGTGACCGGTGCGAATGCTAATCAAGTCGAGTCAAAGATAAAAGATCTGCCTGTTGTGATTGTTCGCAACGAGCATTGGCAAAGCGGACAAGCATCATCGATTCAAGCTGGAGTTAAAGCCCTAGCCATCAATACTGGCTCTGCGATCTTTCTATTATCCGACCAGCCTCAAATCAAAGAAGATGTTATCCGAGCGTTGATCGAACATCACACAACGGAACTATATCCGATTGTTGCGCCGCTAGTCATGATGGAACAACGCGCAAATCCCGTTTTATTCGACCGCGTCACATTTCCTGATTTGCTGAAACTTGAAGGTGACATCGGTGGACGCGCGATCTTTTCAAAATATCAAGTCGAATATTTGCCCTGGCACGATGATAGATTATTATTTGATGTAGATAAACCCGAAGATTATCAACGATTAATTGAAGGTGACAAATTATGATTTCAGCCATTATCCTGGCCGCAGGCGAATCGAAACGCATGGGAGAACCCAAGATGCTTTTGCCTTGGGGTAAAAGCACCGTTCTGCAAACGGTCATTTCTACACTACAAGCCGCGGGCGTGGACGATATTCTCGTTGTCACTGGCGGGGCGCACGAGCAAGTAGATATGTTGATCGGTAAATCGGTGCAGACTGTTTATAACGAGAATTACGTCGACGGTGAAATGCTTAGTTCTCTCCAAGCTGGATTAACGATAAAAAAAACTGAAGCCAGCGCCGCGCTCATTTGTCTCGGCGACCAGCCTCAGGTCCAAGCCAGAAGCGTGCAACGCATCCTGCAAACTTATAAAGAGTCCCATGCTCCGCTCATTGTCCCCAGCTACCAAATGCATCGCGGACATCCTTGGATGTTTGCGCGTGAATTATGGGACGATATTCTGAAAATGCGCGCGCCCAAAACACCGCGCGATTTTTTGAACAAGCACGAGAAAGATATTCTCTATCTTGAATTAGACACGCCAACCATCTTGCAGGATCTCGACACTAAGGATGACTATTTAAAGTCAACAACTTAGTGCTAGGCTTTCAACAAACCAATCTTAATTTTCTCTCCATCAAAATCATCTTCGACAGAAAACGCGTTCGCAGACGGTTCGCTGAAGTTAAGTGAAACCGAAAGCGTTTCGCTTGTAATGTAATCGCGATGCGCCTCGATGGCAGATTTCAAATTGGCAGATGTAATCACAAATAATTTGATGCGGTCTGCCACATCGAGTTCAGAGCTTTTGCGTAAGTCCTGTACACGCCTGACGAATTCGCGCGCTAATCCTTCCTGAACGAGTTCAGGTGTGAGTTCAGTAACCAACGCCGCTACATACGCGCCTTCCTCGGCAACCGCAAAACCTGCTTTCGCCTGCGCCTTGACTTCCACCTCATCGGGCAGAATATCATAATCCTGTCCATCCACATTGACCTTCATGGATCCGCCGCTGATCAAGGCACGCGCAACTTCTTCCGAGTTCATGGCAAGGATCGCTTTTTGAAGCGCCGGAAATTTGTTGGCATATTTTTGTCCAAGTTGTTTTGGCAACGGTTTGACCGAATGCGAAACTGCCTCCGTTGCAGTATCCAACAGACGAACGGTCTTGACATTCAATTCATCTTCGATCACATCTGCAAATCTTTCAACCGCTTTTCGCTCGGATGCGTTGCCCAGCGAGAAGGCAACTTCCTTAAGCGGCTGACGAACTTTGCGATTCGCTTTTTGACGTGCCTGATGTCCAAGCGAAACCAGCTTCATCATCAATTCCATATCGTGATTAAGCGATTCATCAATAAAGGATTCATCATATTTGGGCCATTCAGATAAATGCACCGACTCCGCTGAGAGTTGATCCACTGAACGAACCAGGTTTTGATAAAGCTCATCGGCGAGGAACGGCATCGCCGGCGCGATCAATTTTGCGACCGTAACCAGCGCTGTATAGAGCGTGCCGTACGCAGCTTGCTTATCCGCATCTGATTCAGATTTCCAGAATCGGCGGCGCGAGCGGCGCAGATACCACGTCGAAAGTTTTTCAACGAACGTTTCGATGGGCCGCGTCGCTCCGGTGACATCATAAGTCTCATATGCGTTAGTCACATCACGAACCAGCGCATGAAGTTCCGATAACAGCCAGCGATCCAGAACATTGTCGCTAGAAACGCGCGCGGCAGTTAATTGCGGCTTATCTAAATTGGCATAAGTCACAAAAAACGAATATACATTCCATAAGGTCAACGTAAAGTTGCGGATAACTTCTCCGACCAAATCCACCGAGAAGCGGCGTTCGTTGCCGGGCGGAGTCGCCGTATACAAATACCAGCGAAACGCATCTGCGCCGTTGACTTTGAGCACGTCCCATGGATCAACAATATTGCCGACGCTCTTCGACATCTTCTTGCCATCGGCATCGAGGATCAAACCGAGGCAAAGGACGTTCTTGTAGGCGACCGAATTATTTAACAAAGTGCTAATGGCATGAAGCGAATAGAACCAGCCGCGCGTCTGATCGACAGCCTCGCAAATATAATCAGCTGGATATTGCGAGTTAAATTTATCCTCGTTCTCAAATGGATAATGCCATTGCGCATACGGCATCGAACCCGAGTCGAACCACACATCAATCAAATCCAAGACGCGGCTCATCTTGCCGCCGCATTCAGAACAGACATAACTGACCTCATCCACATACGGACGATGCAGATCGAGATCACTTAAATCACGTCCAACTTTTTCAGACAACTCCTTGACTGAACCGATTCCTTCGCGATGCTTGCAATCGGCGCATTCCCAGATCGGAAGCGGCGTGCCCCAATACCGTTCGCGACTCAGCGCCCAATCAATATTATTGGAAAGCCAATTCCCAAATCGTCCTTCGCGGATATGCTCAGGAACCCAATTGATGGTGTTATTCAACTCAACCAGTCGGTCGCGGAATTGGCTAGTGCGGATATACCACGAGTCGCGCGCATAATACATCAGCGGCGTGTGACATCGCCAGCAAAATGGATACGTGTGTGTGTATCCTTCCGTGCGGAATAATAAGCCGCGCGCCCGCAAGTCTTCGATGATTTGTGGATCCGCATCCTTGATAAAGACTCCACGCCACGGCTTGACTTCCGGGATGAATGTGCCATCCGGCAAAACGGTCATCAACACCGGAAGATCGTGTTCATTCGCCATTTGCATATCTTCCGCGCCAAATGCCGGAGCCATATGAACAAGACCTGTGCCGTCTTCGGTCGTGACGAAATCACCCAGTACAACAAAGTGCGCAGGCTTATCAGGAGGCAGGAAAGTAAACAGCGGATGATATTTCATCCCTTTAAGTTTTTTGCCTTTGAATGTTTCAAGGATTTTCACTTCTTCGCCTCGAAAAACTTTTTCAAGCAATAGTTTGGCAAGGATTAATTTCTCCGTGCCGCCTTCCGGTAATGCGCGTTCCACGGTCACATAATCCACATCGGGATGCGCAGCAACCGCGACGTTGCCAGGGAGAGTCCAAGGAGTCGTCGTCCAAACCAATAACGAGGTGTCTTTTTTATCCATCAACGGCATGCGGACAAAGACCGAGGGGTCAGTCGCTTGATCGTAACCGAGAGCCACTTCATGGTCAGAAAGAGGCGTGCCACAGCGCGGGCAATACGGCACAACTTTATATCCCTTATAAAGTAAGTCCTTTTCCCAAAAGGATTTCAGAATCCACCAAACCGATTCGATATATTCGTTAGTGTAAGTCACGTACGCATCGTCGAGATCAACCCAAAACGCGATGCGATCCGTGAGCTTTGCCCAATCGCGGATATATTCAAACGCCGACTTGCGGCATTCCTCATTGAATTTGGCGATGCCATATTCTTCGATCTGCCGTTTGTTGGTAAAGCCGTGCTTCTTCTCGACTTCGATTTCGACCGGCAAACCATGCGTGTCCCAGCCGCCGCGCCGCGAGACATGATAGCCGCGCATGATCTTATAACGTGGGAACATATCCTTGAATGCGCGCGCCAAAACATGATGCACACCCGGGCGCCCGTTGGCGGTCGGCGGGCCTTCAAAGAAAACATATTCGGGTTTACCCTTGCGCTGCTCGACAGTCTTCTTGAAGATTTCTTCGCGCTGCCAAAAATTCAGCACGCCTTCTTCCATGGCAGGCACGTCGAGCTTCGATGAAACAGATTTGAACATTCGTACTCTCCTAATTGCTTAGTCGCTAATCATATCGTCTTAAAGAAAAACGCTCATCCCAAAACAGGGACGAGCGGCGCTCGCGGTACCACCCTGATTCCTATTCAACAATAGGCTCTCAGTGGATAACATTTATTATCCTGTTCCGCTAACGGTGAACAACGCCGTCTCGCTTACTTCCCTTCGACAAGCTCAGGGTTTCAACTTGCAACTCCGGGGTGATTTTCAATCTGCTTCGCTGATCTGGCTCACACGCTCCCAGACTCGCTGGCAGTTTCCGCAGACTTACTCGTTCCCATCTTCGCTTTGATTTGGCAGATTATCTCACAATTCAATTTGACCGTCAATTCAAATCAACTCATCCGTCTTTGCCGCCATGATGAAATCGTTTTGATGCAAACCCTTGATCTTATGTGTCCACCATTGAACATAATGGTAGCCAGAATTCACAAAGCCCTGTTACCTTTTCGCAGCGGTTTAGTATGCCAAGCACAAATTTGAGGAAAACCAAGAATTTGGCATAAGATTACGAGCTATATAACCGATCCGTCTTTGCCGCCATGATGAAATCATTTTGATGCAGACCACCAATCTTATGTGTCCACCAATTAACCGTTACTCTCCCATATTCCGTGATGATCAAGGGGTGGTGGTCTTCTTTCTCGGCGACTAGTCCAATTTTGTTTGTAAAGGCAACGGCCTCGATGAAATTCTTCAGCTTGAAAACGCGTTCCAAGCGTTTGACTCCGTCCACTTCTTTGATTTGCCATTCAGGCACTTGCGTATGAAGTTCTACGATTTCCGAATCGGTTACCATCGGTTCGCCGCCGCGACAGGCAACACATTTCATTTGATATAAGTCTGCCATTAAAATTCCTTTGCCAATCAACGATACAAAACACAGTTGAAGAATTGAGCGAGATTATACTCAGAATTTGTCTATGATGTCAGAAACGAAATCCGCTGGTAGACACTACATTAACATGTTGTGGACAAAAAACCGTAACATTTTCGGTTGATCTCAGCGATGGAACGCATCATAACATAACCAACCTTCTTAGAACATGATTTTGTCGGAAGCAGATCTGCCTCCAAGGCAAATTGGAACTCGATACTCATTGGGCGCAAAACCACTGGATAAGCGGTTTTTGTTTTCTAGCAAACATAAATCCCTTTGAGATCTCACCAAATCTGGTTCTATTGCTGTCACAACCCGAGAAGCACTAACCCATCATTCGAGACGCCTTCATCATCGAAATCGCTGCAGGGGCGGAAAGCGCTTTTCCAGAACACCTATAACTAAGCGGGAATAGCTCGTCACATCGCAATAAGTAACTGACTTCGAAGCGATAGGTGGAGAGTTCGAGCCTCTCCAGGGGCGCCTCGATATACGCACACCATCCCCATCGAGACAACCTTCAAATTCCATAAAAAACACTGACTTGCCACCATGTCTCTATAAACCAGGCACAGGTCGATTTCACCGTTCTTGCATAGTTAGAAAGCACTTCTGAAGATCTGTGGGAATTTACGTTGGTCAACTACAACGCGGGTGCGGGCTGTTTGGGATTGGCACCCTCCTCAAGTCCGTTGACCCAAATCCCCGCGCGACTCTTTCACCATTCAGAATTAAGAGCAGTCTCAGCAACAATCTAGAATATCATTATATGAAATTCACAAAACTCCAGTTTTCGCTGCTTGCCCGCTTTTTTATGGATTCAATATATTTTGGAAGTCGCGTTCCTTGACTGGTATAAAGAAGGTATAGGTTTGTTCTGGCCCTTGTGGCTCCCACATATAGAACTCGTTTTTCATTTTCATTGCTACTGAATTCTTCAACTCCAGTAATTATTACGGAATTATATTCAGTCCCCTTACTGCTATGTAATGTAGTTAACTGGATACTAGGATCAAGATTTGAAAATTTTCTAATTGTAAGTTTATCTAACGGATTTCCTTTTTGACATACCTTCACTAATTTCAGAAATTCAGAGACTTCATCGGGATACAATGCCGAGTATTTTTCTAATAAACTGGCAAGCGATAACTTTTCATAAATATTTTTTAGCCAATCCACCATCAATTCGTCTGGATTTTTTATTTCCCATAACACACTAGTGAAATAGATACGAGCCGGGTTTTCATCTTGATTAAAGTGAACCTGATCATTTGCTCCAAGCTCAAGCCAGAAATTTAATAGATCATCAAGAGTGTATCTGTTGGCAGAGCTGGTCTTCCATCCAGCCAAGGACCAGAACGCAAGATCCTCAAGCCATTTGATTATTCCCATCGATCTATCATATTGTTGGTGCTTGTCTAATGTGTATTCAATATCTATTTGTGCAAGAGAATTGGCGATTCGATTTAAATTATTCCGTTTTCTATGCAATATTGCTATGTCATCCGGTTTAATGTTTTTCGATTTTAGTTCGTTGCAAATTTCAATAGATTTTGCAATCTGCTGATCAAAACTCTTGCACTGAATAATTGTGCATTGCCCGCCCGAGATTTCAGAAGATGTTTCTGTGTTTTTAGAAAGGATTGCATCACCTATTTTGATAATCTCTTGTGCCGAACGATAATTTTGCACTAAAGTCACGATAGGTTGCGCGTCTTCTCGCATACTTAATTCGTAAAGATATTTAGGGTCGGTGCCCGCAAAATCAAAGATTGATTGATTTGGATCTCCGATTGCCACTAACTGAGTAGGTGTTTTATTTATCATTTCTGTAACAATTCTGTATAGCGGATATCCCAAATCCTGATATTCATCGACTGCCATCCAGGGAAATTTAGCGTACAAACTATCTCTAACAAGTTCTTGTGACATAATAAGTCGCAAGCCAATTTTAATGACAAGGTCAAAATCTAAAAAACCATCTCCAATTAAACGCTTTTCGTAATCTATTATTGCCCTTCCATATTCTTTGAAATCTGTCCAGTCGTTGACACGAATGTCTACTCTTAATTGACGAAGAAGTCTGAATTGATCGAAAGTTTCTTTTGAAATCACCTTGAAGTATGTTTTTAGCGCAAGCAATTGGGTTTTGGATATTAACTCTTTTGGCGCTATTCGAATTGGCTCAGGCACGTTCATGCCAAACAGCTTGGCATAAGGGGAAACTATATGTGAAAGACAAAAACTATGAACAGTACCTACGAAAATATTTGGTCGATCCTGAATACCTAGGCTGTAAAGTCTTTCCTCGATTTCTTTTGCCATCATTCTGGTATAAGTCAAGCAAACAATACCTTGGGGCGCTCTGATTTCGTCTAGAAGTAGTTTCGCTATTTTTGTAGTCAAGACCCTGGTCTTTCCGCTACCCGGACCGGCAATAACAACAGTATTCCCAGACTTGTAAAGGGCCTCGGCTTGTTTATCGTTCTTTTCGAGTTCTTTAATCCATTTGTGGATTTGCATGAATGCTCAAATCGATACAGTTTGCTCTTTTACTTTATTTACCAGATACATTATCGATTCTCTTATGTAAAGAGGAATCAACTTGCTTCTGTCTTCTGGCAGTGTTACGGCCACCTTTTCTGAAATGTGTTTAACCAGCCTGTGCGCGAACCTTCCTTTGCCCCATCTGCTGTCTGCTATCGAATTTAAGATTTTCTTCATGTTCTCGACGGTTGGTGCATCCAAATATGAGTCAATATGATTGGCCCCTGCCTTGACTTCCATATTCATTTCATCGCCCAACTCATTAAATACCAATTTCAATTCGTTGTGTAAACCAGCATCTATTAATGTGGTTTCTATAGTCCATTTGTTTATAAACACCCCTCTTTGGGCTAAATATTCTTTTACGACTTCCTGCTTGCCAGTTTCATACTTTATAACCAATTTGTTGAAGATCTTGCTATCTGTAATTTTTTCAATTATTTGCAGACCTCTTTGGATGCCGTTGAATTTTTGTTCAGGGTCTCCATCTGTAAGGATAGCAAATGGAATTCCAAGCTGGAACGCCAAATTGGCAATTAGCGTGAAGTTGGTGCCGTATACGTTTATTATTGATATTCCAGATTTGTCGAAGGAAACATCTAAAGCTCTTAGAAATTCACCGATGAGCAATACCTCTACGTCTCCTTCAACCAGTAATACACCCTTTGAAAATAGCATTTCGGATTTTGTAATATCCAAAAAACGGTCGAGATCTTTTAGCTCTCGCTCTGTCAATTTTGACGTGAAATTATAGGCGGCTCTTATTTCACTTCCATTATGTTTTGTTTCTCTGATTATTGCCAAATCACTTATTTGCGCAGAGCTTGCTAACTGTGGAGAATGTGTCGAGATAATCACTGGTTGTTTTCGGTTGCGTGCTGATTCCAAGTAATCGTTAAAGACTAATCGTTGCAAATGAGGGTGTAGATGAGCCTCGGGTTCTTCTAATGCAACGATCGGCAGATAGCGTTCTTTATTTTTGGCTTTCTTGACCTCTTGCTTTTCAAGGAATAGTGCTAATAAAGTTAGATATAAAGCATTTTGCAATCCTAAACTTGCCCGATCTAATGTACGTCTCTTGTCGCCATCCGCGAATAAGCGAAGGTCTTGCTCCAAGGCAGATGGGGTTGTCGCATTTAATCCCAATTCAGGATTGATTGAGTACAAATCCCCGACCATTTTATTTAAACGAGCTCTAATCTCTTTCTGTAGATCGGAAATAGGTTGTAATTCAACCACATCATCACTTACATCTCTTACTTTTTCCGCAAATGGCTCTAATTGCTTCGTTTCAAGATTAGTAAGTTCTATTAGACCCCTTAATGGCGATCTGCTCCAAGTCCGATTATCACTTGCAATATCTCGAATTGCGCTAATCAAGGTCAGAGGGATATTTTCCCGTAATTTTCTTATATTTTTAAATTCATTGTTTTCATTTTTTCCAGCATAAATTTTGAAATCGTAATCATCGAATCCTGATAGTTCCGGATGGTCAATTTGTTTAGCATTTAAGAAAACATATGTTAATTGTGCTATTGATTCTGGTGTTGTTTCTACGATACAATCCCCTGTAAGCAAAGACAACGGAAGATAATCTGGCTGTGGGTCCCCAGTAAAACCTGCAAGCTGAATAGTGATTTTAATTTGGTTCCCTTTAAATGGTTCAATTCCATCCCAGAAATCTTCTCCTGATAAACGTCTTTCAGCATCCGACATTGTTGGATCGAGTATTAACCTAAGTGCGTGTAAAAAATTGCTTTTACCAGCCTTATTCTCGCCCACCAAAACGATGTTTTGTCCTAAATATGCCTCACAAAATTTGAAGTTTCGAAAATTTTCTATTCGAACATAATGTATGCGCATTGGTATCTCCAATTACTGAAAAGAATCGCTATCAGGTCTATGAGCGATATGCCATAGCATGCGATAGTATTAAATCATAGTTCTTTTTCGTTTACGGGCATTTTAAACCTCTTGCTCCTCTTCCTCTCTCGCCACATCCCCACGTTCCATCTTCTTCATCAAATACTCGGGCCACTGACTGGTATCCTCCGATTGTAAAAACAGCGGACCTGATCCATTCTGTGTGAGAAGTTCGCGCGTGCGACAGTTGAGTGCTGCTTTGGCTGCATCGATTCCTGATTGCGTAACGCCTGCTACGCCATGACTGAGTGTGCTTGCACCACACATATACATACCCTCGAACTCTGTGCGCGGCGAAAACGCCCATGGTCCCACTTGCGATGGGCTTTTGGCGATGCCGTATAGATTGCCGCGCGTTGCATTGAGATAATATTCGTTCGTCAGCGGTGTTCCGAGACTGTAATACACGATGTGTTTGCTCAATCCAGGGATGCGCTTCTCCAGTCCGCGCACCATGCGCCAAGCCAGGTCTTCCTTCATCGCGTCGTAGTCCGCGGGACGCGCACCATATTTCGAATGCGCCCACTTCTCGAAGGCCTCGTAGCCTACGAACGCAAACGACTCGCAGGTGTGATGTCCTGAGTGCATCTTCGAAGGATCTTTTAGTGTAGTCACGGTCAGGAACATGCCGGACGGAATGTCATCTCGTAACAGTGTGTCGGTTAGACCGTCCGCGTAAATCTTATCAACATCCGCATTTTCGTAATACCACATATTACCTGAGTCGAGCCCTGCCGCTCGCAGATCCATATCAGTGGCGAAGAACAGGCTGATGCACGAAGTTGAATATTTAACGGAATCAATTTTTCGCCGCAGTTTGACCGAAAGGTTTTCGCGTCCAATCAATTGACCGAACGTCACTTCGGGGTCTGCATTGGAAATAACAACACCCGCGCGGATCTCTTCGCCCGAATCCAATTCAACACCGACGATCTTTTTCCCTTCGATGAGAATTCGTTTCACGCGTGACTTGAGTCTGATCTCGCCGCCCGCGCGTTTCAGTGCCCGAACAAAGGCGCGCGGTAGTGTGAAGGCGCCGCCGAGTGGATAGTAACCGCCGTTGAGGTAGTGATGGGTGATGCCCACATGCATGAACGCTGAGACCTGCGAAGGTGGCAAGCCGTGGTCCCCAGCCTGGCCGGAAAGCACGCCATGCAAAACGGGATCGTTGACGTGCGCATCGAGAAAATCCTTGCCGGTGGCACGCATCCATTTGAGAACGGTCGGTGCGCTCATTGCAGATTGAATGGGATGGTTCAAATTGCCAATGTGCGATAGCGAATCGACCATGTTCGTCAAATCAGCAAAATAAGAATCAATCCCATCCGCCTCATGCGGAAAACGACTCTTGAGTCGTTCGATTAAATTCTCTTTGCCTTTGGGAAAATCAAACCGTTTCTCGCCGATGAAGATGTGATCGTATCCATCCGGATTGAGTTCGACAAAGGTTAAATCCTGCGACACGCCCAACCCATCATAAATGCGGCGCAATCCGCCGCCCTCCTGCAAATCGCCGATATAATGCACGCCGGGGCTGAAGCGATAACCATTGAGCGTAAACGAATGAGTCCATCCGCCAGGACGGTCATGTTGTTCGAGCACCAGCACCTTCTTGCCTGCTTGTGCCAATGCAACCGCAGCGGTTAACCCGCCTGCGCCTGAGCCGATCACAATGACATCAAAGTTTCTAGAATCCATAACACTCCCTGTTGAATGCGAATAAAAAATTTGACTTCTGAGAAGCAAAACCAATGAGATTATAAATCAGAACCAAAAGTCAAAAATCGTTTTTCAATAAGAAATTAACCTGAAGCCTGTAACGGATCCAAGAATAAGCGAAGAGCTTTATCCATCGGGAGAAGCTCTAACCGGTTCTTCCTATGAGCGATATCTAGAATCTTACATGCGGCATCGCTGAACATCCAATCTCGCAGAACATTCTCAGGGATCCCCATGGGTTGCAGCACTTCATGAACCGCTCGGAAAAGCAGTTCCTTGTATCGAGAAAGATCGATCAAAGCAGGATTGAGTTCGTCCGGCAAATCCCAGGCACGTACACTGTCTTTCGTTTTAGTGTAGATGAATTGAATTCTCTGCCCCATTCTCATCGTCTTCCCCGCTGTCTGTAGTTGCAAAGCCGCCCTTGCGGCGGGAGACGGCACTCGGTATTGATCCAGTTCGCGGCTCAAAGTTTGGGTCACGATCATCTCATTCAATGGAATCTCTTGGTGGCTGAGCTTGAATATTTTCTCTCGCACCATGCTCAAGACTTCCGGGAGGTGTTGATGTAGATGCGTTGGGTCTTTCTCGTTCGCTAGTATTTTCAGAATACCTTGTTGTGTATCAGATACAAAGATTGGAGTGTCTTCGCGGCGCAGTGCTAAACCGCGCACTTTGTACTCTCCATCCGGCTGCAAGCCAAAGAAGCGATTGGCAACCGGAAGATTCGGGTTGTGTCTGGCAGAGACAAACGCCATCCAAGAATACACTTCTTCCACTTCAATCGGTAGCTTCGTCTCGCGTTCGATCTCATCCAAGAGAGATTGGTATTCCTGTTCAGTTGTTGCTTCCGTGCGATAGATGAACACACTATCCACATAGATATGCAATACCGTGAAGCCATGATCTTCGGCAATCTCTTTGGCGCGCAGGATCATCTTCCTGCCAATATGCGTCACTGCTTCATGCGAATTGATCCTTCCAAAGGTGGAATTGGCAAAGCCTAGTCTGCCATATGCCACCACACATAACCATTTCAGAGCATTGGCAAGTGCTTGGTACTTCGCATAACGCTCATCCTTCTTGCCGATCTTCTTCAAAAGCCGCTTGATCGCCACTCTCTTATGCACCATCGGTTTGAGCGTGGCAGGCACCAATCCTTCATGCGAACTTACCCAAACATTCAACTCAGATAATAACCAAGCATCATCACCTTCGTCTACGCCCACGGTTTCGGGGGAAATGTTATATTCCACCATGATAGATGGATACATCGAAATGAAGTCGATAATCGCTACATTGGGATAAATCCCCAGCAAGGGTTCAAAGACCAAACCGCCGCGATCGGCCACGAATAATTGATCATAGGTCTTGGAGACTTCGCCTTTTTGTTGCTGATAGGGGATCAAGATGCCGCGCCGCATGGCGGTCAAGGTTTGCATGGCAGCAATGCCTGCACCTGGGGAACGGCGCGCAATCTCTTGAATGGGCAGACCAGTGACGCGTGCCTGTTCAATGGCACCCATCAATCCATAATCCCCAAAGGTCATGCAGTTTTGGTTGTCGATGTGCCAGCGTCCATAGAGATGTACTTGTTCACCGCGAAAATGCGCTTGTCCATAATTATGGAAGCTGATCGCTTTCTTTCTGCGTATGGACTGAGATAGATCGCGATTGGGATTGAAGGGGATACCGGTCTGTTGTGATAGTTCTTCCAGACGCGTGAAGAGCCAAGTATCGCCGTAGCTCGTGAGGATCACATCTGGATTGTATTGATTCAGCAGAGTATTCAGCACGCCGAGAATTTCGCGCGACTTCTCGAAGGACAATCGATATTTGAAATGTTGGAATTCAACTAATAAATATTTTGGTTCGGCATGAGCAGGATTGGTATCGGGTTGGATGTGCAAGATGCGCAGGTTTGGTAGTTTAGGATCGAGCTCCCAAGGAGTGTCAAGTGCGGTGATGTGAGAGATGTTCCAACCTTCTTGTACTTCCACTTTGCAATATGCTAGTGGAAAGACATTGAATTCTGCGGCATAGCGCAGGATGAGCGGGATGTCCACATCGTAATAAGACAGGTCGGGGAAGCGTGGTTGGATTTCTTTGAAGAGTTCGTCAAACGCAGAAGGACTCGGAACTTCTACTTTCAGTACATCCTTCCTGCCCGAATACAGATCATCGCGCTCGGTGCGGGACAGAACAACTTGTTTCTCTTTCAAGTATTTGCATAATTGGTGCAGACGATGAATAGGTCCACCCACATAGAACGTGATACTGAACTCTTGCTCAAAGGAATGGGACTTCCCATCTTCACTGAGCAGCCAGATCGTAATGCCGCGTTTCGGATTGGGGTAGAGATCGAACAGCCAGCCAGTGTATTCCCTCATGACTTGGATTTCAGAGCATCGATCTCTCGATAGAGTTCATCAATGATTCGGGAGAACTTCTTGTGTTGTTCGAGCAGAGCAAGGATCAGCATGGACTCTAATGGAAGTAAGTTGGCGGCATTGGCAATCGCAGCCCGATGCGGGTTAATCTCTTCAAAGATCTGGTCGAGGATCAACTGGTCGCTGCGGCGCAGAGCTTCATAGAGTGGTTTGATCTCATCGATCTGTTGCAGGATCAGTTGTGAGGCAGGCGGCAGGGTTCGTCCCATAGACGTTTAGAACAGAATAGGTTGGTGAACCTGTTCCGGCTCCGTTTCGATGTACAAGACTTCATCTGCACTGTGTTGAAGGATAGAAAGAAAAGATTCATCATTCTGAGTCAAGACGATCACGGGTTTGCGAAAAGCCAGTTTCTGCAAGTGTTCACAACATTGGCGTAGCACGCGAAAGCGAACTGGCAGGGGAATGTCATCGTCTTGGAAAGTGTTCAGGAAATCCAAGATCAACAAAGGTTCTTCATCGGGACGAAGATTCGCAATCAGGTCGAGCAGTTGATAGCAGGTGAAGGCACGTGCGGTATGAATGTGGTTCAAAGTCTGCTTTACTTCGTGCGTTCGATGCCGGATGATTCTGGTGAGCGCGTAGCTGGGGAGCCAGTCACTGCCAGCAAGGATGTACAATGGCCCGCGCAGAGATAGAGCTGCGATCAGTTCGGTGATGTTCGCGTGCTCTTTGTTTGTTGTAACTACCAGAGTCAATTTACGTACGGGATGGATGGGGATGTTCAATAAGGCATTCATCCTGCCAAGATACTTGCTATTGGTATAAATAAAAAGTCCCCGTCTGGTACAAAACGGGGATACCCATCGGGGACATGGATGTAGGGAGAGTTCTGGAGCTACTGCCTACTTATGGGCTTATCGAAAGCGGAGAAATCCCATTCTTCCAAAAGCATACTTAATTGCGAGCGCGTGCTCAAGCCAAATTTTGAACAGGCTCTTTGCAAACGCACTTTGGCTGTCTCCGGCGAGATATGCAAACGCTCACCAATCTCACGGTTGGTTAATCCCAAACATGCCAGTGCTGCCACCTCTTGCTCACGTGAAGTGAGGGTAGCCCATTTATTCCAGAGCTTGTCATTGGAAACATATTGAGTGAGGCCAGCGGCCAGCAGGTCAGGGATTAGTTCATCTACAGGACGGCTCTCGTGCTCGGCAAGTGTGGTTAGCGTGGTGTGCAAACTTTCGCTAAGTTCATAGGTTCGGGAACCGGAATTCGGACGCAAGCCTATCAGGTGTAACAATCTCTGCCAGATAGACATGGCCGGGATTGTAATAGAACAAGTATTCTAAGTCAAGGGAGAAACTATGTTCTTACTATAGGTTAGATTTTCACTCCTGAAAATATAGACGAAACTGCTACTCACTTTGGCTCTAAGGCAAAGTCAGATTCCTGACCGGTAAAATCATTTTACACTACATCGTTCTACCTTGGTGTTCTTTCTTTTGGGTATTAGTGGTTGTTCCACTTACTCAGAACATCCTTCAAGCATCGATTTTATCGAAACTGAAACAACCTCGGCCACTTAGTTGACAGCAGTAAAATAATGTAATAACATGTATTGAATAATAAGTATAGATTGGTTGTCGGAGTTGGAATAAAATCACCTTACTGTTGGACTAACGGATAAAATATTATTCATTAGCTCGTCGGGTCACTAAATAAATCAGGATTCAGTAGTATAAAAACTAGATACCCATAGCGTGTTCAGTTTTACGTTATTTGCGAAACTATGGTAGGTTTAGAGGAGATAAAGATATGGCTTTCGTAAATGGGCATGCACTTATTGTGGCTGTTGCGAATTACCCTAGTTTTCCGCGACTTCCTCTGGCTGTTCTTAACGACGGGAAAAGTATATATAAGTTGCTTACTAACCCCGAAAAATGCGGATATCCGGATCAGAATGTAAAACTTTTTCTTGATCAAGAAGCTACTCAAAACAATATCATTAATGAGTTTAATAAGTTGGTTAGTTCGACAACCAAAGAAGATACAGTCTTAATATATTTCTCTGGACATGGGGGAAGATTTAGTTCCGGTTCTCTCCAAGGAAATTATTTACTCCCATTTGATGCGAATCCTGACGCGATTCTAGAGACCACAATAAACGGCGGCGAGTTAACCCAGATTTTTCGAAGAATTGTTACCCAGAAGTTGTTAGTTATTTTTGATTGCTGCCATTCGGGTGGAACCGGTGAACCTAAATCAACTAAGATGTTGATTACGGGATTCAAATCTGGATTCAGTGATAAATACTATGATGCGTTAAAACAGGGAAGTGGAAGAGCAATAATTGCATCATCACTATCGGATGAAATGTCTTTAGTTCTTCCAGGAATGGAAAATAGCTTATTTACACATTATCTTTTGAGAGGACTGGGGGGCGAAGCGTTTAACCACGAAGATGGGGTTATTCGCGTGCTAGACTTATTCGACTTTCTTTCTAAAAGTGTACCGAATCACGATCAACGTCAGCATCCTTTTTTTAAAGCTGAAATCAGAGATAATTTTCCAATTAGCTTGTATAACGGAGGAAATGCATCGAGTGCTGATACGAAAACTAGAGCTGGATTCATTCAGCCATCAATCAAATACCAAGCTGGTAGAGACATAAATGCGCCAGAAGGTACGATCAATGAATTTAATGTGACAAATCAATCAGATACGAAGGATCAGTAAGAATTCTACTCTTGACGCTCAGGCCTCTTAATTAAACAAGTCTGGAGAATTATCATGGAGATTGATATAAAAACCGGTGACGAGAAAAATGAAAAGGTTGATAATGCAGGAACTCCTCAAAACCTGGAATCGATAAGTAATTCTGATAAGCTAAAAGTTCCAACCGAGCCTGAAAAAGATGGGCCTGATATCGCAGCGAAACAAGTTGAAATTGCTGAAGTTAAAGCTTTCCCAACTGAAAGTGAAGATAATAAAAAAGACATAACCAACAATGCCCAGAGAGATATAAATGCTCCAGGTTCAGATATTGATAAATTTATTGTTAATAATTTTTATGGATGGAAAGCTGAGTCCAAGTTAAGTTCCAAAAGTTTAGTTGAAGAGTTAGATATTACAAGGTGGCAAATATCAAACGATATTTTGGGTATTGACCGCGAAACTTATCTTGAGAGACCAGGATTTAGTGAGGCCCTTACCAATTTGTCGAAAAAACATCGCCTATTATTATTAACTGGCCCCGAAGGTTGTGGGTTGCATACTTCAGTGAAAGCATTAAGTTATGACTTGTACAAAAAACATTATACTGAAAAGAATAAGTTAAAGGTATATTCTTTTCCGCATATTATTCAATCATCACCTGACCTTATATTAAGAGAATTCTCCGGCCTGTCAGGATCGATACTTTTGTTTGAAGATGGCTTGCAAACAAAGCAGTCGTTCGTAGTACGCTTATTGAGTGAGAGAGGCGGAGCTGGAGTTGAGTATGTAAATGATCAACTACGAAACAATAATAGCTGGATTATTATCACAGGGCCAGCCGAGCCGATAAATTCTGTATCTCGTGATATCTATAACTCCTTAGTAGCCCAAAAACAATTAGTTGAATTGGGAATGCCTGATATCTCCGAACTATTTAAGAAAATCACAGTCCAAATAAGTGGAAAATCCGCTACAGAGGTAACAAAATTCTTATTTGATAAATTGCCTGATGCTCTCACATCATTGAGAACATCCCAAGATACAGATTATTTTGCTCGCACGTTCTTTGATATCTTTTCGGAATACTCAGATAGCGATCAAATCATTCAAAAAGCCGGGAGCATACTAAAGACAATCGTCAATGTTCAAAGAGAGGTTCGCAAGTTATTTGAGGAAGAACTTGTCGACTCGGATATCGAAACTCTCTTAGCAATATTGCTAAGTACCTTTGATGGTTATAATAGCAGTCTATTTTGGGGGATTTATGATTACGTGAGGGACAATTTAATCCCTGAAGAACCTTCTGCTGTTTTAAATAGCGCCGAAACAAAAAACGATGCCAAAGAAAATGTTAAAGAAATGCCTCAGCCCACAAAGGTCCGTCGTATTTTTGGAATCAGTCGCTCATCTCAATTAAGGATGATTCACGCGGAGGAAGTAGAAATTGGAGAATCGGTAAATGAAGAGAAGGTTTTGATCAAGAAAGTGAGGTTTGTTGATCATCGATATGCCGCTGAGATACTTAAATATTCAAGAACTAATTTCGAAAGCCAGTTAGCAAAAATTTGCGATCTTTTGGAGAAAAAGTTTATTCTCAACAACCAAGATGTAAGTATTCGAATGCCGATGGCGAGAGTAATTGCGATGTTGGGTCAATCTAATTGGGACGGCGCTTTTATCCCGATAATATATAATTGGGCCACAAATCCAGATTCGAAAGTTAGAGCGTCAGTGGGTTATGCTTTGGAGCAGGTATTTAGGGACAACTTATATATCGGTAATTTAAGAAATTTGTTGAATCAATGGTGTTCGGATATAGTTGGAGGGCAAGAAGGGTGGAATTTAAAATGGACAGTTGCGTCTGCGTGTAAGTCTCTCGGGTTGACCGATATATCACTTGGACTTGAATATCTTAGAAAGTTAGCTACCTTTGTGGGCCAACGTGATTTAAGGCAAGCAAAGTCAAACGAAGAACTGATAGCCATGATATTCGACTCTCAAATAGAAGGTGCATTTGTTTTCACGGCAATCCAGTATACAATGGTGGTATTTTGTATTCAAGGTTACATTCCGCAGGTCATCAAAGAATTACAGAAATGGAGCACAGAATCATCAGACGATACTCCTCTTGCTTTAATTGCAACATTGTTATTCTTGGGGATTTTTCAAGAATTTGTTTACCTAGCCCTCGAAGCAAAAAACGCTGGTATCAGCGGACAATGGGAACCAACCATTCTACAAGAATGGAGTATCCAGGTTGTTTCACACTCCAAGAAAATATATATTTGCAATCAGGTATTGCAGTACTTGATACAAAACAAGAGCGACAAGGATTTATTTGAGGCAATAGCGAATGCAATGGCGCGCACTTTTGTTGTATCTAAGCAGGTCAAGAAGCACGAGATAATATATGCAATATTTTTTCAATGGATCAATGAGCTAGGACAGGATAATAGTAATATTGACTTAAGAGAAACAGTATTTATGCTACACAAGCTCTTCATAAGTATTTGTCGAAAATTGGGACCAACATATATTAATGATATATATTCCTTCATGGATTCTGCTGCTGTTAGTCAAAATTTCCCACGTAGCATTCAAGAATTTGCGAAGGGCGTTTGTCGCGATCTAAATGCTCCAAGTTTGCGTTATCCAAGTAAATCGGAGAAAGGGCAATCATATGAATAATGAGAATGACCATCCTTTAAGTGAGCTCGGTATAGTAGCACGTGTGAACATACCAGAAAAAGGCTTATTCCTTACGAGCCGAACTTTCACCTGCCCCCCGGGATATTATTATTGTGTATTTAATAATACTTCTGCCGGGCCGGAGTTTATTCAGAATTTTGGACCAAACCAGCAAGGTAAATTAGAAAAGGACCAAGATATTTATCGAGTCGCTATTGGTGGCGCCCCATACCATTATGATTTCAAATCTCCGTTCAGCATGATAGATGGAACTACTGTCGATATTGAATTCCAATTAAAAATAAAGGTTTCAGATGGAGTAAGGGTAGCACGCTGGGTAATTCAAGATAAGATTGATCCATTGAACCGATTAGCTCGGGACATTAATAACTTGATTGATCAAGAGATTTCTCCTATGGAATACAGCAAAGTGTTCTTAGCTAAAACCAAGGAAATAAAACTAAGCAATCAAGGCTTAAAAGGAATTATAAAGAAAAATATAGATCCAGATGAATACGGAATAATCT
>JBAUMB010000017.1:0-2585 GCA_049578465.1 Anaerolineales bacterium | reverse complement strand
TTATAAGTATGATTCTAATTGTCTCATCAAAATAAAGTGACATCAAAAATTATCAAATGTTTTAAATAAAACAAACCGCTGTTTTCAGAGCGGTTTGTTACTAAAGTAAATGTACTTAATGAATTTTTACTCGCCATCTTCTTTGTCAAACCTTGCACCTAAGGATCAGAGTTAACTTCTCCTTGGAACAAATCACTATTTATTTCTATCAAGTCAACGTGGGCAATGATGATATAAATCTGATTCGTGGATTTTAGAATCGCGTCATTAAGCATTCTTGATATATTTGTTAATTCAGCAGGTGGGCTTGTATAATGATTAGACATTATTCTCATTCGCCAATTTATTGAATTTGCTACAGATGGAAGCTTTACGTTAACAATTTCCATACATTCCTTTGCGGCGGAGCGCACAGAATTAAATAACGATCTTAGTTTGACTTTTTGTTCCACGGCTAGGTCTCCGGTTCCAGTTTCTGCAATTATTTTTTCAATTGTAGTTAAGCCATCCGACAAATTTTTTTTCTTTGAGTCAAGGCTATCAAGCAAAACCAAGACATTTTGTACATAATCTTGTAACACGTCGGCAATCTTTAGTCCGGCGATCACAGTATCGGTCTGTTCGACAGCTTTAGTATATTCAAGATTTCCAAGGGAAAAGTCTCTTCGTATTTTTATCAACGAATTCATTAGCGGGGAATCACTCGAGATTGTGCTAATCAATGTAACTAGGAAGTATATAGCCGCAATCAATCCTGCAATACGGATATTGGCTATTAACTGCGAATAAGTTAAAAAATAAGAGAGATACGAGAATAGTGCGTACACTATAATTATATATGGTATTGTCACCACCATCTGAACTTTCCAATTTGATGTTTTGATGTAACCGGGTTGAAGCGGAATGTTCAAGAAACTCATTAGGAGGAAGTAAAGAATGAGTGCTAGATAAAGACCGTTAACAATATAACTACTTATTGAAACCAGTTGGATACTTCGAGATGACACCATGTAAGTCAAGTAGAGCATAGTTATATAGCGAAGAAGAGATAGGATCATAGCAAAACGGTCATTTGCATACTCATTTGAGACCATAAACCTTCCCCTTGATGAGTATGACGATGGTGAGTCTGGAAGAAGCCGCGCTCTTAATTGGATAACCAAATTCGATGACAAGGATATTACGATTAGGAGTGTTATGACTGCATTTACGGAGCCCTGACCTTTCTCAATCTCATTGAATAATAACCAAAAGGAGGTTGCTAGGCTTCCGCTAATTGCCCATTTTGTCCATCCGGGTTGTTGGCGCTCGTCTCTGACAAGTTCTATTTCACTATCCAATAAATGGATTAAGTTACTTGCCCGAATGTCGGAAGATACTGTATCAAGATGTAATTCACTTTTGGATGTATCGGGAAGTGTTTCGTCCATTGTTTTCACCATCAAAGATTTGAGTTCAGTTGGAATGAGAGTCTGTCGGGTATTTATTGAATTATACCCGCTTGGAATTTTCAATTGCACTCGAAAGCCAGAGTGCCCGAGGGCAGGTATTAAATAGAAAAGGCGGTTGTTAGCCGCCTTTTTATATTGCATTAAATTTATTTTTTTGCTTTCACTTTCTTCTTTGCAGGCTTTGTCACTTTTTTATTTACTGCCTTCTTTGATGTTGCTTTCTTTGCCGCGGCTTTTTTCTTCGCAGGCTTTTCCTCTTTCACCGCCTTCACAAATTTCTCCACCATCCAACCCGCGCTGACGCTCGTCACTTCCTCGCCGGGCTTCACTTCAACCACTACATCACCTTTGGTTGCGGCGCGCTTGCGGATTGCCGCTGCATCGAGCCGCGCCGACTTCGCCGCGCCTTTGCTCATGTGAATCGTCGCAACATCATTCGGCTTGCCGCTCACGATGCCAACGAGTTTTACCTTCTCCGATAAACTCCAAACCGATACGCCTTTGCCATAACGTCCCTGCGCTGGAAATTCTGTTGGTTGAATGCGTTTGGCTTTGCCATCGTTGGTTATCAATAACGCTTCACCCTCGATTGGGAAAATTTCCATGCCCACGACTTCATCTTTATCATCGAGCTTCATTCCGTTCACGCCCGCCGCGACGAGTCCCATCGGGCGCACATCTTCTTCGCTGAATCGAATCGCCATGCCGAGCGCAGTGGCAAGCAATATGTCTTTTTTCTTGCCATCGGTCAGACCCACCGAAACGAGTCGGTCGCCTTCATTGACCTTGACCAATGTAAATGTCTGCGATGACGGACCGGGTAATTCCGTAATCAAACTTTTCTTGATCATGCCGAAGCGCGTGGCGGTGATGACACAGGTCTCTTCGGGATAAGTTGATTTTTTCGCGGGCAATGCAAAGACTTCGGCAAGCGAATCGTTTTCCGTCAATGGCGAGACTTTGAAGAACATTGAACCATCGCCCAACTTTTCGATTTCAGGAATCACATGGATCGCCACCGCCGCGGCTTTACCCGCTTTGGATGCAAAATAAATCGTGTCCGACGTTGAGGCACGCACTAGCCAACGCGGCGCATCACTGCCGCTGTGACGCGGCGGCTTATCATCATGCGTG
>JBAUMB010000016.1:0-8197 GCA_049578465.1 Anaerolineales bacterium | reverse complement strand
CCGCGTCCCAGCCGAAAATGCTCGCCACTCATCGGGGTAATGGGCATTGACAATCGCTTCAGCCATCTGTGAACGGCAGGAATTTCCCGTGCATAGAAACAGCACGCTTCTATTCATGTTTGTGCGGATGCCAAAATTCATTATCCGTATCATTGATCTCTGTCAATTCGCCGCTCGCGACAAAAACTGTCCGCTCGCAGATATTTGTTACGCGGTCGGCAACGCGCTCGAGATTATGCGCCACCCACAATAGCCAATTCGCGCGTTCGATGGTAGTCGGGTCGGCAATGACAAATGTCATCAACTCGCGATAGACCTGGAGATAGAGTGCATCGACCACATCATCTTCAACCGGGATCGAGCGTGCGGTTTCAATATCCTCATTGACAAAAGCGGTCAGCGCGCGATGGAGCATATCCACGCCTTTTTCAGCCATGCGCGGAATATCAATCAGCGGCTTGAGCAATTCCGTATCGCCCATGCGGAGATTGATGTTGGCGATGCCTTTGGCATAATCGCCCATGCGCTCCAACTCAGAGATGACCTCCATGATGGACGCCAGCACGCGCAGATCATGCGCCATCGGCTGTTGGGTGGCGATCAGGATCATTAATTGGCTTTCGATGGCAAAGCGCTTCTTATTGATCACGCGGTCCGTTTCAAGGATTTGTTGCGCAGTCTTCAGGTCGCGCTTCTTGAGCGACTCGACGGACTTCAAAATGGAGTCTTCAACCATACTGCCGAGAATCAGCACATCATCTTTGACCTGCTTGATTTCTGTTTCAAATGTTTTGCGTAACATGGATTCCTCAGCTTATCTACAAAACCATTATATCCTTATCCAAATCGCCCGGTCACGTAATCTTCGGTGCGTTTGTCCTTTGGATTCGTAAAAATAATTTGCGTCTCATTGAATTCGATCATTCGTCCGGCGCGCTGGTCGTCAATCATCATCATCGCAGTGAAATCCGAAACGCGCGCGGCTTGCTGCATGTTGTGTGTCACGATGATGATGGTGTAATCCTTGACGAGGTCGTGCATCAGCTCTTCGATGCGGAGAGTCGAGATCGGGTCGAGGGCGGAAGCGGGTTCATCCATTAGAATCACTTCCGGTTCCACAGCCAACGCGCGCGCAATGCATAAACGCTGCTGCTGTCCACCTGAAAGCGAAAGCCCGCTTTGATGAAGTTTATCTTTTACTTCTTCCCACAGCGCGGACTGCCGTAAGGATTTCTCTACGATTTCATTCAAATCATTTTTGTTTCGGACACCATATAAGCGCGGACCAAATGCCACGTTATCATAAATGCTTTTCGGAAATGGGTTGGGGCGTTGAAAGACCATCCCGACCCGGCGGCGGACATCCACCACGTCGACGCCGGAAGCGTTGATGTTTTCACCGTCCAAAATAATTTCGCCGTCCATGCGCGCATTGGCGGTCAGATCATTCATACGATTGAACGAACGCAATAGAGTGGATTTTCCGCAGCCTGACGGACCGATGATGGCGGTGATTTTATTGGACTGAACAATGATGTTGATTTCTGCGAGGGCGCGAAACTTCCCGTAAAAGACGGAGAAATTCTTCAGTCCCATCTTGTCGGATGATTCGGCGCTCTGCGTCTCGTTCTTTGAAATAGCGATTTTGGTTTGCATATTCTTATCCTTGAAGCGCGCGTTTGCGCGACTCGACATATAAACGCGCGAGAATTTCAATCAATAAAACAAAAATCATCAGCACCAATGCCACACCCCAGGATTCATCGATCCGTTCGGGATATGGCTGTTGAGAATATTTCCACAACGTTAGTGGAAGCGAGTCGACGGGTTGGTTGATAATGCGCCCGATAATTGCAGATAGACTCTGATGGTATTGAATCCCGCCTCGGATGATTGTTCCAAGATCATACTGTTCATTACCCAACGCCGTAAACAACAAAGGAGCGGTTTCACCAATCGAGCGGGCGATTGCCAAAAGAAAACCGGTGATGATCCCATTGAGCGCGGCTGGGAACATTACACTCAATGAAGTTTTCCATTCCGGTGCGCCCGATCCCAATGAGCCTTCGCGCATCGTATGCGGAACCAGTTTGAGCATTTCCTCGGTAGTCCGGACGATTATTGGCAGCATCAAGATTGCCAAAGCCAAACCGCCAGCCCACGCGGAATAATGCTTCTCAGGCACAACGATCAACGCATAAATAAAGAGTCCCATCACAATGGATGGAACGCCTGCCAGCACATCGGTAGCAAAACGAAGGGCCACGCCCAAAGGAGTATTTGGATTACGCGCTACATAGAAAGCCGCCAGCACTCCAGGCGGAATAGCAAACAGGCAGGCGAGAATAGTTAGGACGGCCGTGCCCTCAATAGAAAACAAAACGCCGCCGCCAGCCATTCCTAGCGGGCGCGCCAATTGGGTGAAAAAATCTAAATTGATTGTGCTCCCGCCGCGATAGATCACATAACCGACAATCCAGAATAAAGGGACCAGCGCCAAAAGAGTTAGTAAACCAGTAATAGTGAGCATGACTGCATTGGTGATCCTGCGGCGCAACGAGTGCGCGGCTTTGTTCTTCGCAATCAATTCCTGGAATCGAGTCGTGGTCATGCGCGCGTCTCCTGAGGCGTCCGCCGCGCCACCTGCCAGACCAGAAAACGAGCGATGATATTCAAAATGAGCGTAATGACAAATAAAGTCAAACCAATCTCGATCATTGCATCGGTGTGAAGTTGTGAAACTGCCTCTTTGAATTGATTAGCAAGCAAGCTTGCCATCGTGGAACCGGGTTTAAGCAATGAATTCGTCGCCTCGAGCGAATTCCCGATGACCATCGTCACTGCCATTGTCTCGCCGAGCGCGCGGCCCAAACCTAGAATAATTGCGCCAAGGATTCCAGATAAACCATAAGGTAGTAATATCTGCCAGATCATTTCCCAACGCGTCGATCCCATTCCCATCGCGGCTTCACGTTGAGTGTTAGGGATGGCGAGTAATACATCGCGGGTGATGGCTGTTATGGTTGGGACAATCATGATGGTCAAAATCATGGCGGCCGCGAGCCGCGATGATCCGCTCAATGGAATCGGCCCGGTAAAGAAATCTTTCAGCAAAGGGATTTGTCCAAAAGTCGCAGCCAAGCCTTGACCAACCGGAACAACAACTTTGGGAAGGAAGACAAAGATTCCCCATAAGCCGTAAACCACGCTCGGGATAGCCGCCAGTAATTCAATCATCCAACCCAACGGCAGCCGCAACGATTCAGGACACAATTCCGCCAGAAAAACGGCAACGCCTAAGCTGATCGGAATGGCGAAAATAATCGCAAATAACGATGTAATTAAAGTGCCATAGATAAAAGCCCAAGATTGATACACCCCTGATAATGGGTCCCAGGTTGCATTCGACGTGGGAAGGATGAACGCCCAGCCAAGTTTGGCGCGCGCATCACCAGATTGTTGCCATAACATCCAACCGATGGCAATGACAAGAGCAAGGACGACAAAGGATGCGACGATAATCAACCCCGACCATAGAGTATCTCCATAATGGGTTGATCGCTGAAACCTCGCCAGCCAATGATTTTTCTGAGGAACAGAAATCTTTTTCATATCGCTCTATTTACAAGTTGATAAAGCCAAACCATTTCTCTCAATTGTTTGGCTTGCTATTATAAAGATAATGGAGGGCCTCCTATTTATAACATAGAGAGGCCCTCTTGGAATTAGTTGAAGATTATTGGTTAGTGGGACATAACCGGCTGGCCATTGCAAGTAACCTGGCCCAGTTTTGCAAGCGCAAGCTGCGAAACAGCAGAGGAGAGCGGAACGTATCCGAGAGCCTTAGCTCGAGCAGTAGCAACTGGGTTGGTCAAAATCCAGTTGATATACTCAACGAGCTTGGAAGCCTTGACGCAATCGGTCATGCTGGTTTGGTGAATAATAATGTAAGTGTAACCAGCAATGGGCCACGATCCAGCGCCGGGTGCATTGACAATGGTATTCGTCAATTGAGGGGTGAAAGAATTGGCGAAATCATTCATCGCTGATGCAGTGCTATCGGCTGAGGCAGTCACGGTCTGGCCTGCTTTGTTGACCATCTGTGCGAATGGTAGTTTGTTGGAAACTGCATAAGCATATTCAACGTAACCAATCGATTCAGGCGTGTTCTGAACTGCGGCTGTTACGCCTTGATTGCCGTTGCCGCCAACGCCGTTGCCAGCCTTATCAGCGGGCCAATTGATCGTTGTGCCAGCGCCAGAAGTCCAAGCGGTGCTGAATGAAGTCAGCGCGTTGCTAAAGATTGCGGTGGTGCCGGAACCATCCGAGCGATGGACAACGGTGATCTGCTTGGCAGGAAGCTTGGATGCGAGCTGCGGATTGAGCGCCACAATGGCGGCATCGTTCCATTTAGTAATCGTGGCATTATAGATGCCAACCAGTGTATTGCCATCCAGAATTAGAGCGGGATCTGTTGCAGCAAGTTCGGGAATGTTGTAAGTCATCACGGTTGCACCAGCAAGGAAGGGATACATTTGCAAATCTTTGCCAGCCGTGTATTGATCAGCAGTGGGGACCGCATCCGAACCAGCGAAGTCAACGGTTCCATCACTGATAGCTTTGATTCCAGCGCCTGAACCGGTGGGCTGATAGTTAATCACTACCGCCGGGTCAACCAGTGGAAATGCAAACGCATATTCGCTTTCGGCCGGCGCTTGGAAAGTGCTGCCTGAGCCGTTGAGAGTCACAGAGCCTGGAGCAAGCGGCGTGGGCGTGGCAGTGGATGCCGGCATCGCGGTAGCGGCAGGCATTGCTGAAGTAGCGGCAGGCATCGCCGTTGGAGCCGCGGTAGGAGCTGTACTACAAGCGGCAAGCATAAAACTAAATGCAATCGTAACAAACACAAACGAACGTAAGAATTTAGACATTTCTTTTCTTCTCCTTTTGAAATTTTATACAACGAATGATAACAATTAGCGTTTAATAGCAATGGAAGAATTGGTTAACATTCTGTTAAATCCTGTAAGTTTGATAATAAATAAAACTGCCCGCCAGTTCCGTGGGCGGGCAGTGTCTCCAAGTAGGAGACAAAAACGAGGAGAAGAACACTAACTTAAACTTTTCTATCCAACGCCGATAATTCGAAGAAAGGAATGGCGATATTTTCATCCCAGGGCCAGGTATTCAAATCGGTCAACGCGCGATAAGCTGTCAGGTCCAGATGAAGAGGCGTGACCGAGACATAACCTTCAGCCAGCGCACCGATATCTGTGCCGCGTTCCGCGACGCCCGTCGGCGCATCACCGCCGATCCAATAATACGGACGACCGCGCGGGTCAATGCGTTCATCGAGGCGGCTGTGATACACGCGCAAGCCCTGACGCGTCAAACGAAAACCGCGGATTTCTTCATCACGCAAAAACGGCACATTGACATTCAATAAAATTTCCGGCGGCAATCCGTTTTCCAGCGCGTGACGCACAACCTGTTGGGCGGCGCGCGCCGCGGGCCCAAAATCAATCTCACCGATATGTCCTTCAGGAACTTCCAATGAAAAGGCAATGCCCGGAATTCCGGCAATCACCGCTTCCATCGCGGCGGTTACCGTTCCGGAATAAGTGACATCGTGTCCGAGATTGGCTCCAACGTTGATTCCTGAAACCACTAAATCAATCGGCTCTTTGAAATAACCTAGTGTTGCCAGTGCCACGCAATCGGACGGTGCGCCGTCACTTGCGGATGCGATGGTTCCATCTGCAAGGTGATATTCCTTGACACGCAAAGCGCGATCCAACGTTTTCACGTGTCCGCCACCGGACCAATTGCGATCCGGTGCAAGGATGCTGACTTTGCCAAGCTTGCGCATTTCTTGTGCCAGCGCCAACAGACCCGGCGCAAGCACACCATCATCATTTGTTACTAAGATATGTTTTTCCATTCACTTTCCTATTTATTTAAATATTGATTTCGCTTCTGAGAAGCATCCACGCCAAAAACGGTCAGCGTAAGAATTAACGAAACTACCAGAAATATAAAATTAGTTTCCATGTCACTCCTTTACTTTCAATGTAAATCTTATTCTCTAAACTTTAATATCAGTCTAAAAAAAAGTTAACATCTGGTAAACGTATTTCCATCGTCATTATTTTAAACACAAGAACCCGGGAGGAGTCCGGGTCCCTGTGAAAAGGAGGAGAAAGAGATTTTAGTGGATCACCAGTGTGCCGCATCGCGCTGATGACGAATATAGTCGCGCCGCTTCCGGCTTGCATCTACAAAAAATATGATCAGCATAACAATGACAGTTGCGACGAGAAATATATCCACATGCCTAGGATAGCACAAAACATTCCGATTGCGCTTTACGGCAGGCTAACAAACGCACAACAAATATGAAAACTTCAAGCTTGCGGAATCGTAAAGAAAAAAGTACTTCCCTGACCTTCGATGCTATCCACCCAGATTTTTCCTCCATGCGTTTCAACGATGTGACGCGCGATGGATAATCCCAAGCCGGTTCCGCTTCCTGAACGCGACCGATCAACTCGATAGAAACGTTCAAAGATGCGCGAGACATCCTCTGAGGGGATTCCGATTCCCGTATCCTTGACTCCGAATCGGATTCCACTGCCTGCACTGTGTTCTTCAGCGTCAGCGGCTTCCGCTAAAAGAATCACCTCGCCGCCCGGACGCGTGAACTTGACCGCGTTATGAATCAAGTTAACCAACACTTGTTCCAATCGCGCTTGGTCCGCGCGGACATTTGGCAATTCATCGGAACATTCAACGCGCAATGTTAATCCAGCGCGTTCAGATTGCAGTTTCATCCGGTCGCAAGCAGACATCAACAATTTTTTCGGAGAAATTGGAGCGAGGTTTAATTCCACCTGTCCCGACTCGATGCGCGAGAGATCGAGCAATTCCTGCGTCATCTGCGTCAACGCGTCGACTTCGGTGACGATGCGGCTGAGGAAACGCGGACCCGCTTCGGAGTCCGAAAGTGCGCCGTTCTGGAGAGTCTCGGTCAAGGCTTTGAGCGAAGCCAATGGAGTCCGAAGTTCGTGCGAGATGTTGGAGATGAAGTCGCGGCGCACGGTTTCGAGCCGTCGGACGCGCGTCAAATCCTGCACAAGCAAAAGACTGCCACCCGCGTGCGTATCGGGAATAATCACCAATTGGAGAAACTGTCGGCGCGCGGGAATTTCGACCGATTCACTTTGCAGCTCATTGGTTTGCTGGGAACGCCGCCACGCTTCAACTAGTTGATGATGCCGGACAACTTCAACAATGCTTCGATTGATTGGATCAACTGTTTCAAATAATTTTTTGGAAGCTGGATTCGCAAATTGAATTTTGCCTTGCGCGTCAACGATCAGCACACCATCGGTCATTTGATCGAGCACCGCTGCGAGACGCGTGCGCTCGGCATTTAAAGTGGAAAGCTGAAGATCGAAAGTCGAGATCAAAGAGTCAACGGCGCTCGAAAGTTCTTCAATGCCTGGCGCATCAGTAGGTAAGTTGGACAAATCTTTTTGATGAAGTGTGCGGACGTATTCATTGAGTTGATGCCGCAAACCAAAATAACGCCATGCCAAAAAAATAGCAATAGCAAGAAAAATAATTATCAAAGAAAGTGAAAAAGTATTCATAAAAAGCGCAAAACGTAAAACGCAATTTAATTTACGTTTTGAACTTATCCTTCGAATCGATATCCGCCGCCGCGCACCGTGACAATTCTTTTTGGATTCGCGGCGTCTGCTTCGATCTTTTGTCTCAGCCAGCGCACATGGACATCCACCGTGCGACTGTCGCCGATGTAATCCCAGCCCCAAACGCGTTCGAGGATGAATTCGCGCGAAAGCATTTGGCTTTTATGTTCGGCAATAAAGAGCAGCAGTTCGTATTCCTTAGGCTTGAGTTGCAAAGGCTGATTATCTAAAATCACTTCGCGGCGCGTGAGATTGATGATGAGATTATCGAATGTCAATGTTTCGTGCGGCGGTGCGGAGTCGCCTTTGGTCTTTTCCATTTCCTCGCGCAGCATACGCGTGCGCCGCAACTGTGCCTTGACGCGTGCCAGCAGTTCGCGCATGGAAAAAGGTTTTGTTAAATAATCGTCCGCGCCGACTTCGAGTCCGACGACGCGGTCAATTTCATCGTCACGAGCGGTAAGCATCAGGATCGCAGTGGTCAATTC
>JBAUMB010000015.1:0-31064 GCA_049578465.1 Anaerolineales bacterium | reverse complement strand
TGGCCCGCTGATATCCCACTTCTCGCGCTTTTCATCCGATGTCAAAATAAACGCACCCTTATGAGTGCCAACCAATACTCTTACTCCGTTCATGTTTTTCTCCTTTCTAAAGTTAAAGACTCTTTCAGTAGGTTGTATTATATTCTATCAGGTTGATACAAATTACTTGCAGTAATAAATGTTCATCGCATGAGAAGAATTTATCAAAACGCCATCTCTATATTTAATTATTTCACTTTATCTGTAACCAGAAAAGCAAGCTCGGTCTTGAACTTCGTTGGATCTTTTTCAGTTGCCGGGTCGGAGAAATAGAACTCAGCGCGTCCGTTCCACCATTCAACGCCCTTTTTCTTGGAAATATTCCATTTAATTTTATTTTCCTTCGCCCAATCCAATAAGGCGACAGTGGCTTTGAAGATGCCTTTTCCTTTATATGGACCGTTGTAGAGTAGCGTTGCATAACGGCCGGCAGGAAGAAAGTCCGCGATGATGCGATCGTTGCCTTTAACAGCTTTGTTTACGGTAAAGCCAATATCGATATCCAGCTTCTTTGACATATCGGTTGTCAGATAACGAATAACGGCCAGACCGGAAGGCTGGATTTCGTTATGCATCATCCAATCATAAACTTCATTCCAGGCTGGTTGCAAATATTTCCCAAAGGGAATCGGCACGGCTGTGCGAATGGCAACATAATTTTGCTTCTTGCATCGTTCTATTTTCGGTTCTGTGATCATGGCTAAACTCTCCTTGCGGAGATTTTAGAACATATTTTCTTTTTCGTCAAGTTGTAAGGGATAACTTTCTTAACTCGTCTACATGGTGTAATCTTCATCCTCAATTCATAATTGAGTATTATATTCTGTGTGTTGCGCAATAAGTATATTCATGGCTAAATGTAACTGCTTCCGTTCTTAAACCTATAAGTGAGATACATGACGGAGATAACAGAAACCTGTATTGCTAATATTAGTCCGCGCGAACGATTCAGGCGATTGATCGGCGGCGTGATTCCGTTTGTGATCGCTCTTGCTATTTTAACTTGGCTGATCGCGGCGGATGCGAGTCGCCTTTGGCGGCTTCCTCTATTTATTTTATTTATGGCGGCTGGATCAGGCTTCTTTCAATGGCGCGACAAAACCTGAGTGGGACTTGCTTCGCGCAGTTCGCGCAATTTAACTGGCACAATAGAAAAGATTGAAGATGAAGCCGAACTTGCTCAAGTACGGCGGCAGGCGCGTAAAGTGAACACCGAGGCGTTTTTGGCAGCTATCGCATTCACGTTGATTGTGCTGGCGTTGCCGATTTAATTTAAGGAAAGGAAAAAATCATGAGAATCTTTTTGAACATTGTTGCTGTATTGTTGATTCTTCTTGGAGCAGGCTGGTTCTTTCAAGGAATTGGCGTTTTAGGCGGCAGTATGATGTCAGGTCAAGTCCAGTGGGCAATTTATGGCGGCATCGCGTTCCTTGTTGGGATTGGATTGCTTGTGTTTGCTAACCGGAAGAAATCGTCTTCACCTAAAACCGAGAAGTAAACTAATCATTTAGTAGAATAATCTAAAAGGAGAATATCGAATCATGACGCAGGACTTTTCAGCTCCCGCATCTGAAGTGTTGCTTCAACAAATTGCGGATCGAATCCGGGAACGAAACGTCGAGGTGTTGATCGTTAACGACGGAGAAGAAGCGCGTCAGGCTGTGCTTGAGCGGTTGCCCAAAGGAGCCCAAGTCTACTCTGGAAAATCGAAGACGCTTCAAGATTCTGGTATCTTTGATGCGATACAAGATTTGAATCAATATAATGCTTTGCGACATCAATTGCTCAAAATGGATCGTAAGACTCAAGCGCAAGAGATCCGGAAACTCTTGGCGGCGCCTGATTTCATGCTGGGCAGTGTTCAAGCAATCACTGTGGATGGAATCCTGGTAGATGTCTCTGCAACCGGAAGTCAGATTGGTCCTTACGCCAACACAGCAGGTAAGGTGATTCTCGTAGTGGGTAGTCAAAAGATTGTGCCCGACCTCGATGCTGCATTTAAACGTATACGAGAATACGTCCAGCCCTGGGAAGAAGCTCAGGTGCGGAAAACCGCCAACATGGGAACATTCGTTGGAAAAATCTTAATCATCGAGCGCGAGTGGATCAACGAACGGGTGACCGTCATACTGGTCAGAGAACCAATCGGGATTTAGAAGATCGTTCGGACATTATAATGAGTAATAGCAAACAGGATCGCCTTATTGCCAAGGTGAGTCGATTATGGAATGATCAGCAGGCGCGAACATCGATAGCAAAAGCGATTCAGACACTTGATGCTCGCTATGACTTGAACAAGAAAATGGTGGGCGAACCTGGCGTCGAAGAAATTATCGTGCAGATGTTTGGAAGGCTTGCGAATTCATATAAGACATTATCAGATATTCAAGGCAAAAAGATTTTGGATATTGCCTGCGGTTCAAACACCAGCAAGGCTCCGGCATCGCTGTATGTCAATACGCCTTTTGGCGAAAAGACGATTCGACGCGCACGCGAAGGATTTACCGCCCAGTTTGAGCCGTGGTTTTGTCGCATCCTTTTGGAACTGGAAGCGGATCCCGTTGGAATTGATTTTGGCGATTTAGATCGTGAATTCTTCGCACATTATCGAGTCGATCTTGGACAAACTGGCGCGTTGGACTTCTTGCCCGATCATTCTTTTGATGCCGTTCAGGATAGTCGCTTATTTGGCTCGCCTGAATTCACGTCCCAATTTCCGAATCAAGCTGATCGTTTGAAAATCGCACAAGAGATCAAACGACAGGAACAAAGAGTTTTAAAATCAGATGGCGTCGTTATCCATTCAGATGCGGATGCTTTATTGAAATAGGAAGCTATTTCTTTTTAAGATTAGTCGCAAGGCAAGGATCTTCCTAGATGGGAAATGAGTTTGGGGAATGGTATTTTTCACAAAAAAGTGGCATAATCGAATTGGTAATTAAATTGGAAATATCAAACATCTACTTAATTTAGTTGGAGGATATGGTCCATGTCAAACATACCGATGCAAGGAAAGTTTGGCCGCAAGCCGCCGAAGAATGCTCCGGCCCTGATGCTCGCTAGTTTTCTAACTGGAATTACCCCGCCGCATCCGGCCACGGAAGATTATCTCAGCCGCTTGACGAACTGGCAGATGCTGGGCAATGATCAATATGGGGATTGCGTCGCGGTCACTTGGGCGAATATGCGGCGGTTGGTCACCGCGACGCTAGCGACCGAAAATTATCCAACGTTAGATCAAGTCATCGCTTTGTACAAAACCCAGAACCCAAACTTTCCCACGCAAGACGATGGGATGGATATTCAAACCTGCCTTGAATACCTGAACAGCAGCGGCGGGCCCGACGGCACCAAAGTTGTTGCCTTTGCAAAGGTGGACTTTACCAACCTCGATGAGGTCAAGGCGGCATTAGCCATCTTTGGTTGCTTGTGGATCGGCATCAATGTGCAACAAGCCAATGTAACCGAATTCGATGACGGTCAACCGTGGGATTACGTCAGTGGATCTCCAGTTGAGGGCGGCCATAGCGTAATTGGCGGCGGTTATGCAGCTACTACAGCAGATGACGTGCGCTTTATCACATGGGCTCAGGAAACAGGATTCACCGATAATTTTTGGAGTAAACAAGTGGAAGAGGCTTGGGCGGTTATTTGGCCCGAACAATTGGGAACCACCGAATTCGAACAAGGGATTAACTTAACTCAGCTGGCGGCGGATTATCAAGCACTCACAGGCAAGGTTTTACAAATACCAGTTGCTCCCACTCCTGCGCCGGTCCCAAGTCCGAGTCCAACCCCGACTCCTGCTCCGGCCCCCGGTTGTGTTTTGGGTGCCGTGAATCAGCTCATGGGTTTATTCAAAAAATAGGATTTGGACGAAGGCTCGCAACTTTTGTTCCTAATGCTTTTCTAACGAAGATAGCGGCTCGATAATGGGCCGCTGTCTTTATATTCGATCCATTCCGCGCTCACGGAAATTTTGAAGCCGCAATCCTATAGAACTTTCTTCCTCACTTCACACCCAATTCACAACCCAAATCTATAATTCCGATCATAATTCACAAAAGGAGTGAACAATGAACGGAAAAATTTTTGCTCGTATCGTAGCGGCGTTGGTATTGGTTGCCGCAGTCGCAGGCATCGCTTTCTTCGCCTTCAATGCTGGTGTCGCTCAAGGCGTCGCAACCAAATTGCCAGCTGTAACTCAGCCCGGGAACATGCCTTATGCATATCATAGTGCGCCTTTCTTCTGGCATCCATTTGGCGGCATATTCGGCTTCCTGATCGGCTTGTTCCTGTTGTTCTTTGTCCTGCGCATGATCAGCTTTGTTGTCTGGGGTCCGCGCTGGGGCGGACATATGGGACATCGTCACATGTGGCGTCATGGCTGGGATGAAGATGGTGTCCCGCCGATGTTCAAGGAAATGCACGACCGATTGCACGGCAACCCTGTATCTGAAAAGAAAGAAGAATAAACTCGTTGAAAATGCAGAGGCGGTTTTTTTCCGCCTTTGCATTTTTCTCGAACATGGTTAGGAAAAAATGAAGCTTCATAACCCTTTCCACCGTCATACGGCAACAAAATTCATTCAGCTCCATACTGATCTATGTGAAGCTTGTTGGGATTGTTTGGAGGTTTGTCCTAAGCCAGTGTTAGGTAAACTTGAGATTGGTCATCATCGGCATATTCACATTGACGATGCGGAAAGTTGTAATGGCTGTAAGAAATGTGTACGCGCCTGCCCTCATAATGCCATTGAATATATTTATAAGCCGAAAAGTCATATGCAAGCTCAAACCAGTTAGCATCCGCGTTCGGTGCAGAATGGGACGAATATAAAAGCCATACTCGGCGCTGGCTGTAACGATGTTGGGCGTCTTTTTAGAATGGTTGATTAAACTAACAAGGAGCGAAAATGAAAGCAGCAGTACTGTATCAAAAAGACGGGTTGCCACAATACACAGATTTTCCCGATCCTATGGTTCAAAATGACGATGAACTTTTAATTTCTATGGGAGCGGTAGCCATTAAGCATATAGACAAATCAAGAGCAAGCGGAAAGCATTATTCGACTAAAAACGATATGGATCAAGCAAAAGTAATTGGTGGCGACGGCGTGGGTTTGCTGGAAGATGGCGCTCGTGTATACGCTGTGGGCGTCAACGGTATGGCTGCGGAAAAAGCAGTCATTGAAAAAAGCAGGATGGTACCTCTCCCCGAAGACATTGATGATGTTGTCGCAGCAGCTTTGCCTAATGCAGTAATTGGTTCTGCGATGGGACTTCGCTTCAAAGCGAATATGAAGCCGGGCGAAACTGTATTGATAAATGGTGCTACGGGATTTACCGGCAAAATAGCTGTTCAGATTGCAAAGTATTACGGTGCTCAGAAAATAATTGTGATGGGTAGGAATGAGCAATTGTTGCAATCGCTGTTGACGTTAGGCGCAGATGAAATCGTTTCTATAAAACAGGATGACGAATCATTCGTCGCCCAACTGAAAGCGATACATGCGATTACCCCGATTGATATAATCATAGATTATTTATGGGGACGCACTGCAGAATTGATTCTTTCCGCCTTGAAAGGCGTGGGATCATTTACACATAAAACACGATTTGTATCCATAGGCTCAGTTACCGGCGACATGATTCAATTGTCAGCGGAGAACTTAAGAAGCGTTGATCTTCAGTTGTCTGGTTCCGGATTAGGTAGCTGGACAAAAGATGAAGTGAAGAAACTGTTCAGCGAAATTCTTCCGGAAATGTTCCAATTGGCTGCAGATAAGAAATTAGAAGTTGACACAATAAGTGTAAACTTAAAAGACATAGAGAAATTATGGGATACGGATGTGCCCGATGGCAAAAGGTTAGTGATAACGATCTAACAGAAAACTGTCGCTGCCAAAGCAGCGGTGGAGAATCGTTAGCATTGTCATTTTCATGCTAAATAAAAATACGGCAACCGTTGCAATAAAAGGAATATAAGATATGAAAAAGATTCATCAAACGAACACAATCACTGCCATCGTCAACGCACATATCTTTGATGGCAAACAGATTATCAAAGATCATATTGTTGTGATCGATGGGAAACACATCAGTGCCGTCGGAGGCGAAGTGCCAGCCGGAGCAACTGTCATCGATGCCCAGGGCGCAACCCTTATGCCCGGTCTGATTGACTCCCATGTGCATACCGATATGGATGGTCTGCGTGACGCGCTGTTGTTTGGCGTCACTACAGAGCTGGAGATGAATGGTTTCTGGACGGCCAAACAACGCAAAGAAATCGCCGAACGAAACGATATCGCAGATTTGCGCTCCCCTGGAATGGGCGTCACAACTAAAGGGGGCCACCCAACTCAATATATGTCGAGCGATAACTTGCTGATACGTTTCTTCTTCCGTTATCCATCTGTTTCCACTCCTGACGAGACAGTTAAATTTGTAGCAAAGCAGGTTGCCGGAGGAGCTGACTACATTAAAATCTTTATTGAGGATGGATCCTGTGTTGGTTTTCCCGGGCTTCCAGTATTAAATGATGAGATACTCCTCGCGGCTGTGAAGGAAGCTCATCGGTTCCATAAGATGGCTATCGCTCATGTGACGACTGTGGAGGGAGGGAAGCGTGCTATTGCGGCCGGAGTGGATGGGTTGGCACACTTATTTTTTGACCAACGGCCTAGCTCCGAATTTGTCGCTGCCATTGCATCCTCTGGCGCGTTTGTTGTTCCAACCCTCGTGACGATTTCTTCTGCTTTTGGCAATAACGCATCCGCGCTGGCTGCTGACAAACGAGTAAGTTCCAGACTGAGCAAGAAGTGGCTCGAATCTCTATCCACAAGCATGAATGTTTATCCTCAAGGAAAACTCACAGATACTTACGCCAGTGTTATGGCACTCCACAAAGCAGGTGTAGATATTCTAGCGGGCTGTGATGTGTCAGAGCCTTTACCATTCCTTGGCGGACTCGCTCACGGTGCCAGCTTGCATCACGAACTGCAACTGCTCGTCGCAGCCGGACTGACTCCCATCGAGGCGCTACGTGCAGCCACATCTGTACCTGCGCGTCGTTTCGGACTCAACGACCGAGGCCATATCGCGCCCGGATTTCTTGCCGATCTAGTGCTCGTCGAAGGCGACCCGACAACGAATATCAGCGACACGCTGTCCATCCGAACTGTATGGCATCGCGGCACTCTGCTCACTACCAATTAGTGGAAACGTTATAATGGCTATGAAATGAAAACCATTCTTGTTGTTGACGACGAACCCAAGATCACCCAGCTTGTGCGCGATTATCTCGAAGGCGCGGGATTCAGCGTCCGCGTAGCACATGATGGCAAGACTGCGCTTTCGATTGCAAAGACCGAAAAGCCTGATCTGATCGTCCTTGATCTCGGCTTGCCGCAAATGGATGGACTCGATTTCACCCGCGAATATCGCAAGGTTTCCAATGCGCCAATCATCATGCTCACCGCACGCTCTGAAGAATCAGATAAGCTCATCGGTCTCGAACTCGGCGCCGATGATTACATCACCAAGCCGTTCAGCCCGAAGGAATTGGTGGCGCGCGTGCGTGTGGTTTTTCGTCGGATTGAAAATGTGGTCAGCGGAAATACCGAGATGATCCGCGTGATGGATTTGACTCTGGATGTGCCGCGTCTGCGCGTGACTGCGAGCGGGCGCGAGATCGAAGAATTGACGCCCACAGAATTTGAATTGCTTGCCACGTTGGCGCGTCAACCCGGACGCGTCTTCACGCGCGCACAACTTCTTGATGCAATTCACGGCGTGGCATTCGAATCTTATGAGCGCGCCATTGATGCGCACATCAAGAATATACGTCACAAGATCGAAATCCAACCTAGCGAGCCGAAATACATCATCACGGTTTACGGCGTTGGATATAAGTTCGCGGATAAATAATGATGTACCCAAAAAGAAATGATGGCAAAATGAAAGATGAAACCAAGCACGTTCAAATGAATGAAGCCATGTGGGATAAATGGGCAGAAGAGGATACGCTCGATAACAACGGTCGGAATTCCAAGTTTTTGCGAGCAGCTCAGAGGAAGGTTATTTCACTTTTGAACGTTCAAGATAATGTCCATTTTCTCGACATCGGTTGCGGAACTGGTTGGGCGGTCGGTCAAGCGGCAAATTTGGTCAACGGCAAAGGTTTGTTCTACGGTGTTGATCTCTCTCCCAAAATGATCGAAAAGGCAAAAGCTAATTTTAGCGGCAAAGATAATTTTCATTTCCTGCAAGCGAATTCTGAATCAATTCCGTTGGATGATAATTTCTTCGATATCATCATTTGCACCAACTCATTCCATCACTATCTCCATCCCGATAAAGCCTTGAAAGAAATGTATCGGCTTTTGAAAAAAGGCGGAAAGCCTTATATCCTTGATCCACTTGCCGACTCGTGGATCATAAAATTCGTGGATGTGTTGGCTAAGTTGAAAGAGCCTGAACACGTTAAGTTTTACAGCACGAAGGAATTTCAACAGTTGTTTGAGCAAGCAGGGCTGAAATATTCTTCAGTGGCAACGAACTGGTATCAAGGCATTCATATTGGCGAAAAATAGTATGACGCTGCTTGATCGCTAGTTGTAGGTTATCAATTTTCAGATAAATAAAGATACTATAAAAATAAGAGGACAATATGGTAGATGAAACCAAGCACGTTCAAATGAATGAAGCCATGTGGGATAAATGGGCAGAAGATGACACGCTCGACAACAATGGTCAGCTAGCCAGAGTTTTGCGAGCAGATCAAAGCAAAGTTCTTTCTCTTTTGAAGATTCAGCCGAATGTTCATCTTCTCGACATCGGTTGCGGAACTGGTTGGGCGGTTGGTCAAGCCGCGACTTTGGTGGACGGTAAAGGCCTGTTCTACGGCGTTGACCTATCTCCCAAGATGATCGAAAAGGCGAAGAGTAACTTCAGCGGCAAAGATAATTTCCGATTTCTTCAAGCGAATTCTGAATCGATTCCACTGAATGATAATTTCTTCGATATCATCATTTGCACCAACTCATTCCATCACTATCTCCATCCCGATAAAGCCTTGAAAGAAATGGTTCGCTTGCTGAAAAGCGGCGGGAAGCTTTACCTCCTTGATCCACTTGCTGACTTATGGTTTGTGAAATATATTGATGTTATAAAAAAGTGGACTGAACCCGAGCATGTAAAGGTTTACAGCACGAAAGAATTTCGACAGTTATTTGAGCAGGCGGGATTGAAGTATTTTTCGGCAGCAACGAACTGGCGTCAAGGCATTCATATTGGAGAAAAATAAAATTGTATGCTCGGCTGTTAACTGAATCATGAAACACGAATCTGATTCTTCTGAATCCAATCCGCCCTCTTGGCCCGGGCAGAGCTCTCGCCCTTTCGGGCGCGCGCAGCGTATTAGTGAACATCGTCCTCCGTGGTGGCCCGAGAATGAAGAATGGCCGCCGCGCGATCGTCAACAATGGCGGCTAATCCGCAGGGGCAACCCGTTCTTACGCCGATTAGGTTGTGTGTTTGCAATGTTTAATATGTTCGGCTTGATTTTTATCGCAGTGATTGTCGGTTTGGTTCTGAACTCTTTTGGCATTGTCCATTTTTCATTTGATCAATTTCAATGGCTCTTGCCGTTCGGCGGCGTACTCTTTGCTATTGTTGTTTCGATGGTGGTTTTATCTGCGTTTTATCTGCGCCGCATGTCCGTGCCGTTCGACGATTTGCTGGACGCTTCCAATAAAGTGGCAGAAGGTGATTACTCCGCACGCGTGGAAGAGAGAGGACCTCGTGAAGTCCGTTCGCTGGCACGCGGGTTTAATTCAATGGCTTCGCGTTTGCAAGTCAATGATCAGCAACGACGCGCCATGCTGGCGGATGTTTCGCATGAGCTTCGCACACCGCTCACGATTATTCAAGGTAACATCGAAGGAATGATTGATGGTGTTTATCCGGCAGATGAAACAAAATTAAAATCAATCCTTGAAGAGACACAAATCCTTTCGCGGCTCGTTGAAGATTTGCGGACGCTCTCACTCGCTGAGAGCGGATCGTTGCAATTGAAACGTGAATCCACTGACATCTCCGCGCTGATTCGCGTGACGATTTCTGCGTTCCAATCTCAAGCGGATGTGTCGGATGTAAAAATGGAATTATCTTTGAGCGATAAGCCGCTCTTGCTTGAAATTGATCCCGAACGAATTCGCCAGGTGTTGACGAATTTGATATCGAACGCCTTGCGTTATTCACCGCGCGGAAGTTCGATCAAAATTAATTTAACGGAATCCGATTTAAGTGCTGAAAGACGCGCTGTGATTTCCGTCGAAGATAGCGGTCCCGGAATCGCGTCTGAAGATTTGCCGCATGTGTTTGATCGTTTCTATAAATCGAGAGATTCGCGCGGCATGGGCTTGGGTTTATCCATCGCGAAATATATTGTTGAGGCGCACGGCGGCGAGATCAAGGCTGAAAGCTCAGAAGGTATGGGGACGAAGATTTGGTTTTCCCTTGCTGCTTAAATCTCTGGTAAAATAAGCGCCTGTGGGTTTTGGGCTTGCGAGTGCGTGTCCTTTCACGCAACCCCTCTCTCGTTTGCTTGAGCCGACTCATCAATTGACAATAAATTTGAAGGAGAACGTTTTCAATGGTTCGTATTCGTTTTCGCCGCATCGGTTTGAAAGGACAGCCGTCTTATCGCATCATCGCGGCTGATAAAGAAGCGCCGCGTGACGGCCGCTTTTTGGAAATCTTGGGATTCTATAATCCCCGCACTCAGCCATCGACTGTGAATATCAAAGAAGATCGCGTCTATCACTGGATGAAGAACGGCGCTCTGCCGACTGAATCGGTGGAGCAGGTCTTCAAAAGCGCAGGTGTGTTGGATCGCTTTGAACGCTTCAAGAAGGGTGAGCCGGTTGAGACTCTTCTGAAGGACGCCGCCGAAGCATCTGCAAAACGCGGCACATCGGTCAGAACGCGCAAGGATTAATTTATAGATGTCATTGCGATTCGCGAGCGAATCGCAATGACACAAAGGCATTATGAAAGACCTCATCGAATTCATTGCTAAATCTTTGGTGGAACATCCGGATCAAGTCGAAGTCCGTGAATATGGAAACGGCGATCATATCCGTCTCGAGTTGAGCGTGGCCGCCGAGGATATGGGCCGCGTCATCGGCAAAAGCGGAAAAGTTGCCAACTCGATCCGCACGTTGTTGAGAGTCGCTGCTGAGCGGGAAGGCAAGCAAGCTACTCTCGACGTGGTCGAACCGCAGTAATGGCCTCGAAAAAGAATTCAAGCAAGATAGGTTCAGGCTCGCCGACAAATGGCGAGCCTGTCTATTTGATTGTCGGCTACTTGCGGCGCGCGCATGGCGTGCGCGGGGAAATGGTAATGGAAGTTCAAACTGATTTCCCTGAAAGGCTCAAAACGAATGCCAAAGTCTTCGTGGGTGATTCACATCAGCCGATGACTCTTGCCAGTGCCCGAATTCATAACGAAGGCTTGATCGTTAAATTTAATAGTGTTGACACCCCTGAAGATACTGCGCGTTATCGCAATCAATTGGTTTATGTCACTGTGGCAGATCGTCCACCATTACCGAAGGGCCAATTCTATGTTCATGAATTAATTGGTTTTGATGTAGTTGATGAAGATCAAAAATCTATTGGCAAGTTAACTGAAATCATGCAGACCGGTGCGAATGATGTGTATGTTGTGACGCGGCTGGACGGAAAAGAAATCTTGTTGCCTGTCATCTCTTCGGTCGTTCTGAACATTGACGCGGATCGCCGTTTAATTCGAGTGCACCTGTTGGATGGTTTGATCGAAGATCGGGAATCGTAAGTTGGGAACTGGGAATCGGTTTACAATTCCCGAATGAAGATTTCACAGTATTTTTATGGACGATAAACGTTTTTGGGTTGGTCTGACTTTGGTGCGCGGCATCGGTGCCGTGCGTTTGCAGGCATTGATTGATCATTTCGGCGATGCGGCTTCCGCGTGGCAAGGTGCACCGGATGATTTGCGCGCCGCAGGAATGGGAAGCAAAGTCATTGAGCGTTTGCTCGAGGCTAGAAAAAGTGTTGATCTTGATCAATTGTGGGATAAGATCATTGGACAAGGAATTAAAATTCTAACTTGGGATGATGAACTTTATCCGCCACGATTAAAAGAAATTGAACAACCGCCGCCTGTGTTATATGTGCGCGGTGAATTGTTGCCCGAAGATCATTTCGCGGTGGCAATTGTCGGCACGCGGAAAGTCACCGCGTATGGCCGTCAAATAACGGAAGAGTTGTCTGCGTTTCTCGCCGCGAATGGTGTGACCGTTGTCAGTGGATTGGCGCGCGGTGTAGACGCTGTCGCACATTCAGCGGCGTTAAAAGCTGGCGGTAGAACGGTCGCCGTTTTAGGGTGCGGCGTGGATCGAATATATCCGCCTGAGAATCGCGCGTTGGCAGAACAAATGATGTCGCGCGGCGCATTGATTAGTGATTATCCAGTTGGAACTCCACCCGATGCAACGAATTTTCCACCGCGCAATCGAATCATTTCCGGGTTATCATTGGCGGTCGTTGTAGTAGAAGCGGGTGAAACCAGTGGCGCTTTGATCACGGCTGAGTTTGCGGCGGAGCAAGGACGGGAAATTTTTGCAGTACCTGGTAGTATACTTGCGCCGCAATCGAAAGGAACGAATAAGTTGATTCAAAACGGAGCTTTGCCACTGCTCACTCCTCAAGATTTATTGCAAGCTTTGAACCTGACTCAGGTCGGCGCACAAAAGTCGGCACGAAAGATTTTGCCCGCAGATGAAGTCGAAGCGCAGTTGATGAACACGCTTGGAAGTGAGCCGATGCATGTGGACGAGATTCGGAATCAAACCGGGTTGCCCGTTGAAAAAGTTTCCGCCGCATTGGTCATGATGGAATTAAAAGGAATGGTGAGACAGGTTGGCGGAATGAATTATGTTGCAGTGCATGAGATTCAATCGGACTACTCTGCTTAGGATTTATTGAATGGATGAACATAGTTATGCAGTAATCATGGCCGGCGGCGGCGGGACGCGTTTATGGCCGGTCTCGAGAAAAAATCAACCGAAGCAACTTTTGCCTTTGCTGGGTGAAGAGACTTTGTTTCAAAGCACGGTCAACCGGCTGGCGGATGTGTTTCCTTCGACGCGCATTCTGGTTGTGACCGTTGAGGAACAAATGCGTGAGATGCGTAAACAGGTGCCTGCCATTCCCGAGGAGAATTATTTGATCGAACCTTCTCCGCGCGGAACTGCTTCCGTGGTTGGATTTGCGGCGGCAGTGTTAAAGAAACGCGACCCCGAAGCCATCATGGCGATTCTGCCTTCCGATCACTTTATCCGGAATCAGGATCTTTTTCATTATTTATTGCGCGCCGCTTTCGATGTTGCCCGTCAGGATTATTTGGTGACACTCGGCATCGCACCGATTTCTCCTTCGATGGCTTACGGATATATCCAGCAAGGCGAACATTTAAAGGGTGAATTCAAATATCCGGTTTATAAAGTGAAAGGCTTTAAGGAAAAGCCGGATGAGAAAACGGCGCAAGGCTTTATGCGCTCCGGCGGTTATTCGTGGAATAGCGGAATATTTATTTGGCGCGCGAATATGATCCTGTCAGAAATCCAAAAGCAGATGCCCGAACTTTTTTCGGCGTTGTCGGAGATTTCATCAGCTTGGGGAACAGTCAAACAGAACGAAGTTTTGCGCATACACTGGCGCGCATTGAAAGCAGAGACAATTGATTATGGCGTGATGGAACGCGCTGAAAATGTCGCGGTATTGCCGGCGAGCGGATTAGGCTGGAACGATGTCGGCTCGTGGGACACACTCTTTGATGTTCTGTTCCCGGATATGAATGGCAATGTTTCGGTGAATGCCCAGCATCTTGCCTTGGAAACCAATAACACGCTCATCTACGGCACAGATAATGAGCGCTTGATTGTAACCATTGGCTTGGATGATACAGTTGTGGTAGATTCGGGCGACGTGCTATTGATTTGTAAATCCGATCAGGCGCAGAAAGTCCGCGAAGTGGTTGAACATCTTAAGAAACACCGCCAAGATAAATACTTGTAAATGGATTTGGAGTTTTGAATGGAAGCGTATTGCATGAAATGCAAGACCAAGAGAGAGGTAAAAGATCCGGTTGCGGCTTTTAACGCAAAAGCATCGCCGGTGACTCTTGGAACTTGTCCGGTTTGCGGAACGAAACTTTATCGGATGGGAAGAACGCCAGCTCATGATGGACTCACGCCGCCTGCCAAGCCGGAAAAAATAGAAAAACGCGAGGGCAAGCTGGTGATCGTCGAATCACCGGCGAAGGCGAAAACGGTTGGCCGTTTTCTGGGCAAAGGATACACGGTCCGCGCCTCGGTGGGACACGTGCGCGATCTTTTGAAGTCGCAATTATCTGTAGATGTTGAAAATAATTTCGCGCCGAAGTATCGCGTGCCGAATGAAAAAAAGGAAGTTGTTAAGGAACTCAAACAATTAGCGAAAAAATCGGCGGAAATTTATCTCGCTACCGATCCCGACCGCGAGGGCGAATCAATTTCGTGGCATTTGATGGAAGCCGCCGAGATCGAACCAATGTTGGCGAAAAGAGTTACTTTCCATGAAATTACAGAGCCTGCGATTCAGGATGCGTTTTCTCATCCGCGCGCGATTGATATGGATTTGGTCAATGCGCAACAAGCGCGTCGCGTTCTCGACCGTTTGGTGGGTTACAGCATCAGTCCGATTTTGTGGGAGAAGGTGCGGAGCCGGCTTTCAGCGGGACGCGTTCAATCGGTGGCTCTGCGCCTCATCGTCGATAGAGAGAACGAAATCGAGAATTTTGTTCCGGTCGAGTATTGGACCATCCATGCAGAATTTAAATCGGATGGAATTAAATCAGCGTTTATAACGAAATTATTCAAAGTCGATGACAAAGAACCGGAACTGCCGAATGAAGAATCTGTAAAGCCGGTTTTAGTCGATATGGAAACCGCCGCGTATTCAGTGACGAAAGTTAAGCGCAGCGAACGCCGACGAAAACCGTCCGCGCCATTTACAACTTCAACGTTACAACAAGAGGCTTCGCGCAAACTTGGATTTACCGCGAAGCGCACGATGGCTTTGGCGCAGGGACTTTATGAAGGCCAGGAAATAGGCAAAGGCGGGACAACCGGCTTGATCACATACATGCGCACCGACTCGACGAATGTTTCCGAGATTGCTCAAAAAGAAGCGCGCGATTTTGTAACCGGCAAATACGGCGCAGATTTCCTTCCGCCTGAGCCGCCGCAATATAAAACGAAAACATTAGGCGCGCAGGAAGCACATGAAGCGATTCGCCCAACCTCTGTGATGCAAGAACCTGAAAAAGTTAAACCATTTCTGGATGCGGCAATGTTCAAGTTATATAACTTGATCTGGCAGCGCTTTGTCGATTCGCAAATGGAAGCGGCGGTATATGATACTTTGCAAGTTGAAGTGACCGGCAAAACAACCGCACATGAATATTTATTGCGCGCATCAGGTTCCGCAGTTAAGTTTCCCGGATTTTTGGTGGTCTATGAAGAAGCCAAAAATGAAGATATGAAAACGGACGACGATGAAGAGAATGTAAAAATTCCGGCGAGTATTGCTGAAGGACAAAAGCAGGAATTAGTTCATTTGATTCCGGAACAACATTTTACTCAGCCGCCGCCGCGCTATTCAGAAGCGTCACTGGTTCAGGCATTGGAAGAAGACGGCATCGGACGCCCATCAACTTATGCGCCGACGATTTCCACGATTCAGCAACGCGGATATGTTGAACGCGTTGAGAAGCGTCTTATTCCAACCGAAGTTGGAATTCAAGTCAACGATTTGATGGTGCAATATTTTCCCGACATCGTTGATTTGCAATTTACGGCGCGCATGGAAGAAGACCTCGATATGATCGCGTCAGGTCAAGCCGAATGGACGGAAGTGATGCACGAGTTTTATCGTCCGTTTGCCGAGGATGTGAAAAAAGCTCAAGCTGAGATGCCCGTTACAAAATCCGGACCCGAACCGATCGGCCGTATTTGTCCCGAAGACGGCGGCGAGCTGGTTATCCGTTATGGACGATTCGGAAAATTTATTTCATGTGCAAATTTTCCGAAGTGCCGCTATACGGAACCCTGGCTGGAAAAGATCGGCGTGAAGTGTCCGAAAGATGGCGGTGATTTGGTCGAACGCAAGACGCGTAAGGGCCGGACGTTTTATGGCTGTGCAAATTATCCGACTTGCGATTTTACGTCGTGGAAAAAGCCGTTGGCGAATCCGTGCCCGAAGTGCGGCGGATTGTTGGTGATTGCCAATAAACGCGAAGCGCAATGCACAAACTGTAATGAAAGTTTTCTGTTGGAAGATGTCGTTTCCGAATCGGTTTCCGAATAAATTGATGATTGCGGATTGAAGGATATTCTGTATAATTGAGGCAGACTCGCTCGAAGGAGCTTCCATGTCTTCTCTGCTTGACCTTCTTTTCAAAAAGCCGTTATTTGTTGGCGCCCTTGCGCTTATCTTAGGAATCATTATTGGCATTCCTATTGGCTGGAAAACTGTAACGGTAATCGATACAACTCCCGCTGTCATGCGTTCCGATTTGCAGGAAGATTATCTGCGGATGGCGATTGATTCCTTCAGCGTCAATCCGGACCCGAATCTGGCTGTCCAGCGCTGGGAGAGTCTCGGTCCGGCGGCCGCTCCGGCCCTTTCGGCTATTCAGCAAAATCCCGGTAAGACAAATCCCGCGGCTATCCTCGCGTATGGTAAAGTGATTCAAACCGTGTTGGGATCAACCTCTGCGCAGCCTGCAGCTTCAAGCGGCTTATCGTTGGGCGTCGAAGTTTTGCTTGGAGCACTTGCTGTAATTCTCTTGGTTGCGGCTGTTGCTGCAATTATCTTTTTGCGGCGACTGCTTGGTAACCGCTCTAGCGGCGAAGTCACGCCGACCATGAAGATGACCGAGGTTAATCGCGAAGCGGAAAAGAACAAGACCGATTTTCAATCGCTGGGAGTTGCGCCGCCTGTAACTCAAAATATGACGACGTATGTTTTGGGTGATGACTTATATGATGAGTCGTTCAGCATCGATACGCAAAGCGGTGACTTTTTGGGAGAATACGGCGTCGGCGTTTCGGAAATTATCGGCGTGGGCGATCCGAAGAAAGTCACAGCTTTGGAAATTTGGCTCTTCGATAAAAATGATATCAAAACGGCAACCAAAGTTTTGATGAGCGCTCACGCGTTTTCGGATGGAACGATCCGGGCGCGGCTCGAACCGAAAGGCGAGCTGGTTCTGGTCGAGCCGCAAAAACAGGTCATGCTTGAAACGGCAACTTTGCAATTGCTCGCCAAGTTCGTTGATCTGCAATATGGAACCGGTGCGTTACCTGCTAATAGTTTCTTTGAGCGCCTCACATTGGAATTGGCAATTTGGCAAAAGACCAGTAAACCTGCCTAGAATAAAAAAATCCGTCAACTCAATGACGGATTTTTTTGTTTTAGTTATTCGATTTTCAAAATCTTTAGTTTGATTTTTCCCGCCGGTGTTTCCACTTCAACGATCTCGTCAACTTTGTGATTCATCAATGCGCGGCCAATCGGCGACTCGTTTGATATTTTCCCGTTGCGCGGATCCGCTTCCTTAGCTCCGACCACGTGGTACGTTTCCGATGGGAATTTGCCTTCCTGAATCGTCACATGCGAGCCGACGCCTACGATATCCTTTGGCGCATTTTTCTCAATCGTTACCACGTTCCTTAAGAGATGTTCGAGTTCCTGAATGCGGCCTTCGAGGAAGCCCTGATCTTCTTTGGCTTGATGATAGTCCGCGTTTTCGGATAGATCGCCCATCTGAATTGCGGAGCGCAATCGGGCGGATAATTCTTGTCGGCGAGGACCTTTAAGCTCCTCAAGCTCTGCTTTAAGTTTCGCTTCGCCTTCGGCGGTTAAATAAGTAGGTTCAGTCATAAGGTACTTCTATGGTTTTTCCAAAGGATTGAATAATTTTTCATGTTCTTCGATGGCGAACCGGTCAGTCATTCCAGCAATGTAGTCGCATATTGTACGCTCTAGTCCGCGTTTGTCAATGGACTTATGTGCAGTCTCGGGCAGCATCGCAGGCTCGGATTTATAGGCGTTGAATAAATCGGTAATGACGCGTTCGGCTTTGACCGCCATCCGCACCACGCGATAATGGTTGTACATATTTTTATAGAGAAAATCTTTCAGTTCGCGGTTGCGGCGCTGCATATCTTCGCTGAAGCCGATTACGTTCGTTTTCAGCTTTTGAAGTTCGAGCGGCGACCTGGCCGCGCTTTCTTTCAAACGCCGATCCGTCGCTTCGATCATATCTGTGACCAGCAGTCCAACGAGCTGACGGATCATGCGATGTCGTTCCAAGTCGTCGAGGATCGAACCGTGCCAGTTGAAAGTCTCGCAGAGGATCTCCCAGAGTGCAATCCCGGATAAAGCGGATGGAGTAATCAAACCGGAACGCAGGCCATCGTCGAGATCGTGCGTTGAATAAGCTAACTCATCGGCGACATTTGTAATTTGAGTTTCGAGATTGCCGCGCAGACTTGGATCGTAATCGCGCGTATCCGAAATATCATATTCCGATTCATGCTTGACCATGCCTTCGCGAACTTCCCAAGTGAGATTCAGCCCGGGGAATTCCGGATATCGCTCTTCGAGTTCCGTGACGATGCGGAGAGATTGTTTGTTGTGATCGAAGCCGCCGTAATCTTTCATCAAGCGCGCCAACGAGACTTCGCCTGAATGTCCAAACGGGGAATGACCGAGATCGTGCGCGAGACAAATGGCTTCAACCAAATCTTCGTTCGCTCCCAAGGCGCGGGCGATGGTGCGTCCCACTTGGGCAACTTCGAGCGTATGAGTCAGCCGCGTGCGGAAGTAATCGCCTTCGTAGTTGATGAAGACTTGGGTCTTGTATTCGAGGCGGCGGAAGGCTGTGGTGTGAATAATGCGGTCGCGGTCGCGCTGGAACGCAGTGCGATAATCCGGTTCATCATCCAGATAGGCGCGGCCCTTGGTGTCTTTGCTGCGCACGCCGTAAGGCGCAAGGGCTTTGTCTTCGAGTTCTTCCAGCTTCTGACGATCAAAATACATGACAACCTTTCTAAGCAGAATGTCATTGCTTCCCGAAGGTTTGCAATGACATTATAAGTGGGGCGAGAGGGACTTGAACCCTCAAGGTGTTTCCACCGGTTGATTTTAAGTCAACTGCGTCTGCCGATTCCGCCACCGCCCCAGTGACTAATGTAATTATAATACAAGCTTTTTCTTTGTGGCAATTAACTATCGGATAATTTGTTGTAAAATAAAAATGCCCTGCAACGTGCAAGCGTTCAGTGACCGAACAGACCAGACCGACTCGGTGACTATATTCTAGCACGTCACGGGCGGACATTGAAAGGATGTGCGAAGTATGGAAGATATTGAACTTGAATTATTTAAAGGCTGGCGGGTCAAAGTCGTTGCCGAAATAGCTGTACTTTTGCCAACAGGAGATGTTGAAAAGCACCTCGAAATGATAGGCTACGGCTCAGCAAAATTTGATGTCGGTTGGAAATTGCCTTCTGATAAATTTATCGTAGTTGGTCCACCCAAAAAGACAATCTTTTTGAAACAACAAAATAGTCCAAAAATTGGGTACGTCTTATTTACGCCCATTGGCAATAATACAATATTGAAATTTGCAACTGAATCGCCAACCGCTGATTTCGATGAATTCGTCCGATTGGTTATAAATTACTTTGAAGACTTGAATTTACTACAACTCAAAAAGCAAGCTGACACAACGAAGCATGACGATCCGAAGGACGCGGGAGAGAGGAAAGCCATCCCACCCATTAATGCTGTAGACTTGGAAAAGGTTAAAAAATTATCGCTGGAAGGTTTAACTGTCAGGGTGATTGCACAACGAATTTCACTTAGCGAGTCAACCGTTAAACGTTATCGTAAGAAACTTGGTTTGAAAAGACGAAAACCCTGAACCCAAGATGATACTTATGTGGACCCCCAATGAACCCATTAACGAACTACTATCGAAAAAATAAAAGATAGTAGTTCGTTACTTTTTGGAGTTCAACTAATGTCTCGAATAACTTTGTCTCTCGAATCTGTTGAAAAAGACGCACTTGTTGTTTTGGCTGAAAAAGAATTTCGCAATCCGCGACAACAAGCTGCGTTAATCATTCGCCAAGAACTTGAACGGCGCGGTTTGTTAGTTATTCAAACTGAACCATCTCGCAAAGTTTCAAAGATTCCCGTAATTCCAAATGCTACAACTGTGCTTGCTGACGTTACATGTTCTATTCTTTTAATAAAGCAAATCATCAATTTAATAAGCACGCTTTTAGGCCATCAGCCGCCCACAGTACCATAACTAATGCAAGCTTGGCTCATGCCGAGACTCTTTTTGCCTGCCAATCTTTTATCATGAATGGTAGGTAAAGCAAGAGAAAAATCACGATGCCAATCAACTCAAGATAAATAATATAATAGGGCCAGGGCGGCATCAAGTCCAACATGCTGGCTGTCGTCGGCTTGCCATTCATCAATAAATAATTGGAGCCTAGCGCGGTGTTGATAAAGTAGATGGCAAGCATATAGATATTTGTCCCAGCCAGAACTCTCCAAAAGGATTTCCAAGTTGGGCGAAAACCTTCCACGACGGTCATGTAAACCGCGGCGGTCACAACGCCGCCGTGCGAGATAAATGTTTGAATGAAACGATAAGTCGGGAAACCATAAATGCCGAGATCGGGAGTCAATAAATAATTGACACATGCGGCGATTCCGAGGAAATATGCGAACTCATAGATGGGACGATTTTTGAAAATTAGCATGAAGCCCGAAAGCCAAATCAGCACACTGCATACATTCAGCGGCAACATGAATTGGTCGCTCCAATAGCCCCAATAAATATTCCAAATATGCCAACTGATTTCCGCGGTCCATAAAATGATCGCCATTGTCCAACGGATGTTTCGCTTTGTGGTCTCGCTGGAATTTTTGAATTGAATCAGAAAAAGATTGATGGCAACCAGACACAACAACGCGACGATGTGCGCCACACCGAATAATTGAAAAGGAGCACCGGTGTAATTACCTGCAAAGAATTGACTCATGATTGATAACCTCCACTTTGGTCAGCGGCGCGCAGACGATGAAGAAGAAAGATTGTCGCAGAAAAGAGCAGTAGGGCATTGGCTTGATGAATTAATGCAATCGCGATTTGCACATGCGAAAGGACAATCAAGATTCCTAATACAATTTGAGTGATGACCAAAGTGAGGATAAGGTTGAGCGCAGATTTTATATCTTTCGAAACGTTTTGCTTTTGAATCAGCCAATAAAAAAATATGGCGGTGATCAAGCCGACGAAAGCGAACCAGCGGTGAATAAACAAAACCGTCAGCGGCGCGGCGATTAAATTCATGAGCGGCGGCTGGAGTTGACTCAGCAATCCGCTCGGAACCAGCTGACCGAGTATCAAAGGCCAGGTGTCGGAAATGTAACCGGCTTTGAGTCCCGCCGTGAATGAGCCGTAACAAATTTGAATGAGGAGCATGATGAAACCGGTCAATACTAATTTGCTGGATAACGACCACTTGGCTTTCTTAACGGAGAATCCATAAATATGGCCGAACGCCGTCCATAACGAAATGCCGATCAAAGTCAGCGCGAGAAGCATATGACTCGCCAAAAGATAATGACTGACTGACGGGCGATCCTCCAGTCCCGATGCGACCATATACCATCCGAGAATCGCTTGCGAAACAAACAGGATGCCTAGGAAAATATACCAGCCGACTTCTTTCCACGGAATATTTTTTTGGAAGAGAAATACAAAGAATGGAATCGCAAATACAAATCCTGCAATCCGTGCAATGAAACGATGCAGCCATTCAACCCAAAAGATGGTCTTATATTGATCGAGCGTCATGTTGTAGTTAACTAATTTGAATTCGGGAGTTTGTTGATACAAGGAAAATTGCGCTTGCCACGCTTGTTGATTCAGCGGCGGCACCGCGCCGCTGACCGGATTCCATTGTGTGATCGAAAGACCTGAGCGTGTCAGCCGGACAAAGCCGCCATAGACCACAAGAAACATTGCGAAGGCTGTGAATGTAAAAATCCAAATCATCACAGCGCGATTTTGAGTTCGAGGCATATTGTGTTTCTCCAATGTTTTTTTGATTGCGAAACGATTATAGCATCGTTCGTAGAATCAAAAACGCAGTGCACATGGCACTGCGTTTTAATTTTAAATGTTTGAATCTTATGCGTACATTCCCCAATCCAACGCCGATGGATCTTCCATCATTGAGAAGTCCCACATATCAGCAATCATCTCGATGGTGACGGGCTTGTTCAATGCCTCGACGGCCTTTAAGCGGGTCGCCTCGATCATGGCTGGTCCGTACGGGCAAAACGGTGTGGTCAATATCATCTTCATATGAGCAATATCGTTTTCAACGCTCATATCACGGACCAGACCTAACTGAATGATGTTCATGCCGATCTCCGGGTCAACCACTTCTGCTAATTTGGCTCGCAATGGTTCTACCAGTTCCGGATGTGTTTCGTGAATCGTCCATCGAATAGGATTGATTGTTGGTTCTTCGGTCATTTGAAATACCTTTATGTAAAATTATCGTCTTGCGGTTCGGCCTGCTTCAACGACATATGTGCAAAATGTTCCGCCATTCAAAATGCACTGAACTTTTTCGGCAGGCACTGCCAGCATTCTTGAGATGAGTGTTTGGTCCACGGTACAGACTTCGGGATGGCTGATACCGATCTGATAATACGGGCAAGAAATTTCATGGATCTGATATTGCTTGCCTTTCTTTTCCCATTCAACTGTAAAGCCTTCTTCGCCGAGCATGGTCTTTACAAAATCCAGACGCTCTTCCATGCTCAAACCTTTCATCTGACCTTCGTATTCGTGCGCCAGATCTTCCGCGATCTGATTGAACAAATTGCGGACGACCGGCTCCGGCATCGTCTCTTTCATCTGCGCGAGCAGACGCGTCGTCAGGCGCAGATAACGCGTCGGAAAACTTTCCAACCCGTCTTCGGTCAAAAAATAGACGAGGCGCGGGCGTCCTACCCCGTGACGTTCTTCGTCCGCCGCAACCAATCCTTCCATCTGCAAATTCGTCAAATGATGGCGCACAGAAATGGGATTAATGCCAACCGCCTCGGCCAGCTCGTTGATGGTGCGCTTGGGCTGACGGTGCAGCGTTTGTAAAATTCGATCTCGCGTGCTTTTCATAGTGAAGCAGTATACCCATCTGCTAGCCGTTTGTCAATATACTAGATAATTATCATAAATATCCATGAAGTAATGACATCTTTAATATTAAATTTGACCGTTCCTTTGCAAAGGAACGGTCAAATCATTTTATTTGGCTAATGCCAAAATGTTGGGAAGATTTTGATTGATGTATCAATAATCAGTGCAAGCACAAACCAATTGCTGAACACGCGGTTATGGACAAAGCACACAGTGGAGAACCAGCGCGGCCAAATGGGATAACCGGCTGGAGGTCCCTCTGGACGCGGCTTCATCATGCGTTGAACTGCTGTGCGCGCGGCGGGAATCGCAATGAGAATCAACAACAAGATTGGCGTGAAGAAGTGCGTCACGAAGATCAAATAAAATGTGATGAGATACGAAAGCAGAATCGCGGAGATCGTGACGTAGCGTGCGGCCGTCTCGCCAATCAACACAGGCAGAGTCCGAACGCCTTTTCCTAAATCTTCTTTGCGTTTGTCGGTATGCTTTCCGAGATTGATCGTCACGACATTCAAGCCGACCGGAATGCTGGCAAGGATCACTGCCCAACTCCAGACGCCGGTCAGCACAAAGAATACGCCGCCGATCATCAACGGACCCCAGATAATGAAGATGGACAACTCGCCGATGCCAACATATTTCAATGGGTAGGTGTAGAACAATAAAATCAACGCGCCTAAAACGAACAACCCAACCACAATCGGCGAGAAGTGTGTGTAGATCATGGCATAGATTCCGGATAGCACCGCTAGAAATCCACTGACGCCGAACCAGATCAGATGTGTGCGTTTGTCCCAGAAACCCTGAGCCAGCGGATGGACTCCGTATTGCGTGCGGAAATAATTATCCTTGTCAATGCCGCGGCTAAAATCGGTGTAATCATTGATAAGATTATTCGAGCCATGTGCAATGAAGAGACCAATAGTTAGAATAAGCCAAGTGATGAAAAAGATAAAAGTAAATGGTTTATTATTTGCATGTAAATATTGCCAAGCTAACAATCCGCCGATCAGACCAGAATAAAGCGTGATCGTGCCGACGGCGGAACGCGTGGCAATGAACCACTTGGATAAAACATCCAATGCGTCCCACTCTTTCTTGTCGTCCATTCTGATCAGTTGTGAAAGTGTTTTGCGCCACATGGCGAAGGTTGTGTTCATAGACTCTCTCCTTTAGTTGGTTAGCATTATAAACACTTTTGTTGTAAGAAAGACACTTTTTGAAGCATCGAATATACTAGAAAAATATGATAAATATTGACTTTTCATTCCAACCCTGCTATAATGCCGCCGCTTAGAAAATTCCGCCGTTTTGGCGATATCCGTACGGAGAATTCATGTCACAACTCGAAATCAAAGATCTGCACGTCAGCATTGAGGGCAAGGAAATCCTTCAAGGTGTCAACCTTATTGTAAAGCAAGGTGAAATTCATGCCATCATGGGTCCTAACGGCACGGGCAAATCCACGCTGGCGTATACGTTGATGGGTCATCCCAATTACAAAGTTACAAAAGGCGAAGTTCTTTTTAAAGATCAGAACATCCTTGAACTCGAACCGGATGAACGTTCGCGTCTCGGAATTTTTCTTGCGTTCCAATATCCGGTCGCGATTCCCGGAGTCACTGTTGCAAATTTTCTGCGCACTGCCTTGAACTCTCGCCGCCGCGCCGTCAATAAGGAAGACAAAGGAATTCCCATTCCTGAATTCCGCAAGATGCTCAAAGAGCAAATGGATTTATTGAAAATGGACAACGCCTTTGCGGGACGTTATCTCAACGATGGCTTTTCGGGCGGCGAAAAGAAGCGAGCTGAGATTTTGCAGATGGCAACTCTCAAACCGGAGATCGCTATTTTGGATGAGACCGATTCGGGCTTGGACATTGACGCGTTGCGCGTCGTCTCGGATGGAGTCAACGCTTTGACCGGTCCGAATCTCGGAGCACTGATCATCACACATTATCAACGTTTGTTGAATTACATCAAGCCGCACTTTGTTCACGTGATGATGGGTGGGCGCATCGTTGAATCAGGCGGACCCGATTTGGCGCTTTCGCTCGAAGAGCATGGCTACGATTGGATCCGTGAAAAATCCGAAGAGACAGCTTAATGTTATTGCGTGTTAATCTCTCGCAAATAGGAACAACTTATGAGTAAACAACAACAAGACGAAAAAACCCTTGAAGGAATCGGCGAATATAAATACGGCTTCCATGACCGCGATGATAATTACGCGTTCAAATCCGGTAGGGGATTAAGCCGCGAGGTTGTGGAAAATATTTCGCGCATGAAAGACGAGCCGCAGTGGATGCTCGACTTCCGCTTGAAGGCGCTCGATCATTTTCTTAAGCGACCGATGCCGAATTGGGGACCAGACCTTTCTGCGTTGGATTTGGACAACATTTTCTATTACGTCAAGCCGATGGAGAAAAGTGAAAAATCATGGGACGATGTTCCCGATGATATCAAGCGCACCTTCGATAAACTTGGCGTGCCGGAAGCCGAACGAAAATTCCTGGCGGGACTTGGCGCACAATATGAATCAGAGATGGTCTATCATTCCATTCAGGAACATCTCGAAAAACAAGGCGTGATCTTCGTCTCGATTGAAGATGGCTTGAAGAAATATCCCGATATGTTCCGCGAATATTTCGGCACGGTCATTCCGATTGAAGATAATAAATTCGCGGCGTTGAACTCGGCGGTTTGGTCGGGCGGATCATTTGTCTATGTTCCTAAAGGTGTGAAGGTAGATTTGCCCTTGCAGGCGTACTTCCGACTTAACACTGCCAACGTCGGTCAGTTCGAGCGCACGATGATTATCGTGGATGAAGGCGCTTCAGTGCATTACGTGGAAGGCTGCACTGCGCCGCAATACACCACGGACTCGTTCCACTCTGGTGTGATCGAAATTATCGTCAAGAAAGGTGCGCGCTCACGTTACTCGACGATTCAAAACTGGTCAACCAATGTTTATAACTTGGTCACGCAACGCGCCAAAGTGTTTGAGAATGGTTCGCACGAGTGGGTGGATGCGAATCTCGGCTCGAAAGTTACCATGAAATATCCATCGTGTTATTTGATGGAGCCGGGCGCGCGCGGCGAAATGCTTTCGTTGGCGTTTGCCGGCCCAGGTCAGACGCAGGATGCGGGCGGCAAGATGTATCACTTCGCACCGAACACAACCAGCAAAGTTACATCCAAATCTATTAGCAAATCCGGCGGGCGCGCTTCGTTCCGTGGCTTGCTTAAGGTTTACCGCGGCGCGAAGGGCGTCAGGTCTAATACGGTTTGTGATGCGCTTCTGCTTGATCCAAAATCTCGCTCGGATACGTATCCAACTATTGAGATTGATGAAGATGATGTGACCATCGGTCACGAAGCGTCGGTCAGCAAAGTTGGCGAAGAGCAACTTTTCTATTTGATGTCGCGCGGTCTCAGTGAAGAAGAAGCCACCACGATGGTCGTCTCCGGTTTCATCGAGCCGCTCGTCAAAGAATTGCCGATGGAATATGCGGTTGAAATGAATCGTTTGATTCAATTGCAGATGGAAGGTTCAATAGGTTAATTATCGCGTTGAGCGGAACATAGTGAAGTCGAAGCGTAATTGCAATGACCCTTCCACTTTGGACTATGCCCTCCGCTCAGGGCGATGACGGATAAAACATGCAGGAAAAATCAAAAGTTGTAATTACAAAGACTCGAGGAGTCCAATCTGTCGCAAAGGATTTTGCCTTTACCGCGGCTGATATTCCCGCCGCAAGTGGACTCGTCGCATCATACCGCGCTCATGCTTGGGACGCGTTTAAAAAGCAAACTCTCCCTGATGTGACTCTTGAAGCCTGGCGTCGCACAGATATTCACGCGTTGCCACTGGACTCATTCAAGTTTCCATCCAAAAATAATAATCTTCCTTCCGTGCCCGAAGATTTGCTCAAGCCGCTTGTCGCTGATCAGCATGGCGGACAAATTGTTTTATTCCCCGGCGGCTCGACAATTGATCTTGATCCATCGCTTGCGAAGCAAGGTGTGATTTTCACGGACTTAAAAACCGCGCAGGAAAAACATTCGGATATCCTCGCGAAGATTCTGGGTCAAACAGTCAATGTGGAAGAAGGAAAATTTGCCGCGTTAGCTGGTGCATTTTCGCAGAATGGTGTTCTGCTTTATGTTCCAAAGAATATCAAAGTTGACCAACCGCTGCATAGCATTCTTTGGGGACCAGGTGCGAGCTTAGCTCATATCTCACATTTGCTCATCTATATTGATGAAGGTGCGAGCGCAACGTATGTGCATGAATCGGCTTCACCGACTGAATCAGGTGATGCGCTTCATGCAGGCATCGTTGAAATCAAAGTCATGCAAGGAGCAAGTCTCAAATTCGTTGAGTTGCAATCGTGGGGTAGACATGTTTGGAACTTTAGCCACGAGCGTATTCGCGTGGAACGTGACGGCAACCTTGATTGGATCTTCGGTGCGATCGGCTCGAAGCTGACGAAGAATTTTTCCGAATTGGATTTGGCTGGTGAAGGCGCAACGGGCCGTATGTCTGGATTCTATTTTACAGATGGCACTCAACATCTGGATCACGATACACAGCAGAATCATCTTGCGCCGCATACCACCAGCGATTTGTTATTCAAAGGCGCATTGAAAGGTAAGAGTCGTTCCGTTTGGCAGGGCATGATCTATGTCGCTAAGGGTGCGGAAAAAACCGACGGATATCAAGCCAACCGCAATGTCGTCTTGGATGAGGGCGCACGCGCTGATTCAATTCCGGGCTTGGAAATTTTGGCAGACGATGTCCGCTGTACACACGGAGCGACCGTTGGAAAGTTGGAGGCGGAACCGATCTTCTATCTTAAGTCGCGCGGTATTCCGCAGAAAGACGCGGAACGAATCGTGGTCGAGGGTTTCTTCGATCCGATCATGCAACGCATCCCGTTTGAGGGCGTGAGGGAAAGATTCCATCAGGCAATTTTGGAGAAAATGGGTTAAAACGATGGCTACCAAAAAAAAATCGAAAGCGAATGCAAAGAAGAAGCTGGACAGGAAACCAAAGAATATAAAAGCGAAGAAAGTTGTGAAGGTTGTGGCCCAAAAACAAACTGCGAAGATCGCTGCGAAGCCTGCGGTAAAAACTGTGGCGGTTGCTGTTATGCCGTCCCTGCCGGTTTCGATTCCGGCGATGAAACCCAGGCCGCTTACAAAACAAGTTGCGCGTCCCAAAACGAAAGTAAAAGTCAAACCACAATATACGCCTTTGACTTCGGAGGAGCGCCGCATCCTGCGCAGTACTCCACCCCAATTTACTTACATGAATGCGCCGGCCGCGGAACATGAATTTCAAGTTGGCGATACGGTCGAAGTTTTCTGCGATCATGAGAAAGCCGGTGACCGCGTGCGCGGCTGGGTCAAAGGCATCGTAGTGCAAGTGGATAATAAACTGGTGGCTGTTCAATTCCGCTCGAACGTTTTTCTCACCGACGGATGGATGGTGCCCGATCGTATCTTGTGGTATCCGCTTATGTCGGATCAAATCCGCGACGCGACTTATGCCAAAAAGGGCAGTCGAAAAGAAGTCCCTGATTATTAGATCGGTGATCGAATTTCGTATATTGAACACCGAATAACAAATGGTTATGTCTCTTAAAGTTCAACAAATTCGCAAAGACTTTCCCATCCTGGACCGCGAAGTTCATCCGGGCGTGAAGCTGGTTTATCTTGATTCGACGGCGACCTCGCAGAAACCTGAGTCGGTGATCGAAGCGATGAATGTGTTTTATCGTCGTTCCAATGCCAACATTCACCGCGGTGTGCATGTGCTCGCCGAGGAAGCAACGGCAATGTATGAGCAGGCGCGTGCGAAGATCGCGAAATTTATCAACGCGCATTCGGCGCATGAAATTATTTACACGCGCAACACAACTGAATCTATTAATCTAGTTGCATATACTTGGGCGCGTGCGAATCTCAAAGCTGGCGATCTGATTATCTTGACCGAGATGGAACATCATAGCAATCTGGTTCCGTGGCACATGCTTGCGGCGGAACGCGGCGTGCGACTCGAATTCATCCCGGTGACGGATGACGGTTTGCTTGGTCTCGATGTATACCGTTCGCTTCTTTCCCAGGGTCCAAAGCTGGTCTCGTTTACGCACATGTCCAATGTCCTTGGCACGATCAACCCAGTCGCGGAAATCATTCGAATGGCTCACGAAGTTGGCGCAATCACAATAGTTGACGCGGCTCAATCTGTTCCGCATCTGAAAGTGGATGTGCAGAAACTGGATGTGGACTTCATGGCTTTTTCCGCGCACAAGATGTGCGGCCCAACCGGCATCGGCGCGCTGTACGGAAAGACGGCATTGCTCGAAGCGATGCCTCCGTTCCTCGGCGGCGGCGACATGATCAAGGAAGTCAAGCTGCGTTCGTTTAAACCAAACACAATTCCCGCGAAGTTTGAAGCGGGAACTCCTGCTATCGCTGAATCGGTTGGTTTCGGCGCGGCAGTGGATTATCTCAGTTCTATTGGCATGGAAGAAATTTCCGCGCACGAACATGAGATGATTGAATACGCGTTGGAACGTTTGGAAGAAATTCCCGGGCTGAAAATCTTTGGTCCAACCGCGGATAAAAAAGGCGGCGTGGCTGCGTTCACCTTCGATGGGATTCATCCGCATGATGTGGCGCAGATCTTGGATCGCGATGGAATCGCAGTGCGAGCTGGTCATCACTGCGCCCAACCGTTGCATGAAAAGTTTGGAATCACTGCGACGACGCGCGCGAGTTTTTATCTTTATTCAACCAAAGAAGAAGTAGATAAATTGGTCGAAGGGATTTACAAAGTCAAGAAGGTATTTGGATAACGTGATGTTATTGCGAGCGACACTTGCGCTTGCACGCAAGTGCAGGTGGGCGAAGCAATCTCGTTTTTGAAATAGGAGATTGCTTCGGGCAAAGAACGCCCTCGCAATGACAGGTGGTAAACAATTATGGACGATCTCTATCGCGAAGTTATCATCGAGCATTATAAAAACCCATCCTATCGTGGACATCTTGATCCACATGATATTTCATTCGCGGATAATAATCCGTTGTGCGGCGATCATATCCAGATTGATCTGCGCGTGGATAAAGATGGCAAGGTTGCTGAGGCGCGCTTTGATGGGCATGGATGCGCCATCTCGCAAGCCTCAGCCGATTTATTGCTTGAGTCGGTGATCGGTAAATCATTGGATGAAGTCAAGGTGTTGAACAAGCAACATATCCTTGACCTGCTTGGGATTGACCTGGGTCCCGTGCGCTTGAAATGCGCATTGCTTTCGCTGAAAGTTTTGAAGGCTGGCGTCTACGGATTGGGCGAAGCCAGCGACGAGTTGGTGGAATAAATTTCCCTCTACGATCGGAGAGGGCAGAAGATGTTCAATTACACTCAAATCGACGAATCAAAAATCGAATACGTTGAGATTGCGCCGGCCAGCGAATTGCCGAACGGCGAGCGGATGTTTATCGAGATCGAAGGCAAGCAGATTGTCATCTTCAATATTGCCGGACAATATTTTTCGATTGCTGATGTTTGTTCGCACGATGAAGGACCGGTGGGTGAGGGCGACCTTGAAGGTTACAACAT
>JBAUMB010000014.1:0-19263 GCA_049578465.1 Anaerolineales bacterium | reverse complement strand
TCCCACAACAATGGCAATCACCAAAAGAATGGCGATCTGCTTCAAGTCACCTCCGGCTAAAAAGAACAGCAAGCCGCCCAAAATCAAGACCATTCCGGCGGTGCTCAAATCAGGTTGTTGATAAATGAGACCGCCGATCACACCGAGGATTACGCTCAACGGAAGTAATCCGAATGTAATATCGTGGATGAAATCGCGCTTAGCATACAGCCAAACCGATAAATATAAAATGGTAATCACCTTCGCCATTTCAGACGGCTGGAATGAACCTTGATATAAATATCGGCGCGCGCCTAACAGAACTTCGTTGGCAAGTAATACGATAATCAATAAAACGATGATCAAGCCCATGAGAGGGACAACCAATTTGCTTAGGCGATGATAGTCGAAACGAGAGAGCAAAAATGCCGCGACGATTCCGATTGCGAGCCATGCTAGTTGATGCTCGAACATGTACATGGCTGAACCATATTCTCTGAATGAATAATCCCAGGATGCCGAGAACATCATGATCAATCCAAAGACGACGAGCGCAATGATGACCACCAACAAAGGCAGATCTACAGACCGTTTCGGTCTATCGTTTTTGATCGGCTGTTCGTCCACGAATGCGCGTTCGGTTAAGAAAGTTTCTGTACCCATAAGCGGAATTTTTCTCCTCGTTCCTCAAAATCTTTAAACTCATCAAAACTTGTGCCGCCCGGTGAAAGCAAAACGATATCGCCAAACTCTGCAAGTTCAGCCGCTTTGATGATGGCATCCTGCAGATGCTCGACTCGATCTAGTGTAAACGGTCGCTTCATTGACCCGTTAACGGTTACTGCTTTCAGAATTTTTTCTGCCGCCTCACCAAACAAGATGACATGATCCACGCGTTGATGAATGAGATTCGCCAAATCGTCCCACGGCAAATCTTTATCGCGTCCGCCAAGCAAAAGCACAATGGGCTCATCGAATGAACGAATGGCAGCCATTGTCCGCTCGGGCGCAGTGGCGATTGAATCGTTGTACCAACACGCACCGCGAAATTCTCGAACGAATTCAAGACGATGCGGCACTCCGCGAAAATCTTCGGCGGCCGTTAGCATGGCATCTAGCGGAAAACCCGCGGCGTATCCGATGGCGAACGCTGCCAGAACGTTGCTCACGTTATGATCGCCGCGCAATTGGATTTGGTCGCGGCGCAGAAGCGGAATATCCACGCGATGATCATAGAGATACAGAATGCCGTCATCAAAATATGTGCCTTCGGCATTTTCATCCATTTTGCTAAATCCGAACGAATGAAGTTTGCCTTTCACTTTGTTTCGCAAATTCCACGCGCCAGCGTCATCGCGTCCGAGCACGGCAATATCTTTTGAAGATTGAAATTCAAGGATGCGCGCTTTGGCGGCGGTGTATGCTTCCATCGTGCCGTGACGATCCAAATGATTGGGCGTGATATTCAAGATCGCAGCGACATTAGGTGAGATGGTCATCTGTTCCAATTGAAAGCTTGATATTTCAAGAATCGCGAGGTCGGAGGGTTTCATCTCATCCACGTAATTGATCAACGGATCACCGATATTGCCACCGATATAAGCCTTTTGGCCGTAAGCATCTTTCGCCATTTGTCCAACGAGAGTAGTCGTAGTGGTCTTGCCCGCCGAACCAGTGATGCCAATCGTTTTGCATGGCACAGCTTCCATAAATATTTGTGTGTCGTTGGAAAGAAGAATTCCGCGCTTGAGAGCCGCGTCGACGATAGGGATGGTGAGCGGTATTCCACCGGATAGACATAACATATCGGCTTGATCGAGAAGCTCAACGGGATGACCGCCCAAAGCCCATCGGATCGGCAAGCCGCTCAAAGTCGCGCGTGTGGAGGCGAGTTCTGCATCAGAACGTTTATCACTCAGAGTCACAATCGCATCATGCTTGAGTAACCAACGCGCCAAAGCAACGCCCTGTCGGGCGGCTCCCAAAATAACGACGCGCGTGCCTTTCCAATCTTTCATCTCATTACACCAATGCCAAACCGACACCAATCATTGCGGCTAGTAAGCCGATCAACCAAAATCTCTGTACCACTTGCGTTTCACTCCATCCGAGTAGCTCAAAGTGTAAATGGACGGGCGCCATTTTGAAGAACCGCTTGCCCTTTGTAAGTTTGAAATAAACCACTTGAATGATTACACTGATTAATTCACTAACGGGAATGATCGCAATGATAGGCAGGACCGCCCATTGACCAGTCATCAAAGCGACAACGGCCAATGTTGCGCCGAGGGAAAGCGAACCGGTATCGCCCATGAAGAGCTGGGCGGGATGAACATTGAACCATAAAAAGCCGAACATCGCGCCGACCAATGTGAAACAGAATCGAGCAAGATAAACTTGATGCTGATTCAATGCAATCATGGCATAAGCCGCAAATGCGGTAGCGGAAATTAAACCGGCGAGACCGTCCAAGCCGTCTGCGAAATTGACGGCGTTCGAAGAACCGACGATGATGAATGCCGCAATCGGAACATACCACCAGTCCAGATCGAACGTGCCGCGAATGCCGGGGACGATGAGATCGGGCGAGCCGAGCAAATATTTCAATACGATGGCAGTCCCAATGCCAAGAATCGCTTGGAATAAAAATTTCGTGCGGGCGCGCATTCCTTGGCCTTTGCGTTGGCCGCGAATACCTTCCCAATCGTCGATCATGCCGATGATAGCGTAACCAACCATGACGATCATTGGGACAAGCACGGATCGTCCAATGCCGCTTTGTGTAAAGCCGATTAATGACACTGCGTTTAATAAAACAGTCAATAACAATACCGGCACAATGAACATGACTCCGCCAATGGTAGGCGTTCCCATTTTTACTGCGTGATGTCCCGGCTCCTCGACTCGGATGAGTTTGCCGATCTTGTAATGACGCAGAATGCGCAAAAGAGGTCCGCCCCAAATCACGGTCATCATAAAAGATAATCCTGCCAGGCTGAGGGCTAGGGAAACCTGTCTCATCATGATTGCACCTCTAGAGCGGCGGTGATGTTATCCATGCGTAGACCGTGCGACCCTTTGAGAAGCACTGTATCATCCTTGGATAAATTTTTTTGCAGCCAATCAATGATCGGCTCAGCCGTTTCAAATTCTAAAATGTGAGCGGGCTTCATCCCCACGCGTCGCGCGGCATCTGCATACATATGAGCACGTGTTCCCAAAGTAATCAATATATTTATTACCTGTGCAGCGCGCAAGCCAACCATTTCATGTCCCTGCCGTTCATAGGGACCAAGTTCTAGCATGTCGCCTAATACGGCGATCTTGCGCGAGCCCCCAAGCTCACTTAAGAGATTCAATGATGCTAACATAGATTCAGGCGAAGCATTGTAAGTGTCATCCAAGATCAATGCGCCGGATGCAGAGCGAACCGCGACCAATCGCAATTGCGATTGTCCTTCGCTCAAGCCATCGAGGATTTCCTGCCAGGTCAAGCCTTCGACCAATCCCACGGCCGCCGCTCGCAGGGCAGTTTCCACCGAATGACGTCCGATCATCGGCACATGTACATGCATGGTTTCATCTTTGTAATGCAATTGGAATCGAATGCCTTCTAGTCCAAGTCCTTCCACATGGTCAGCCCATAAATGAGATTCGTGCGATAGACCATAAAAGAAAATACGCGCTTTCGTTTTCTCTTCCATTTTTCGGACGAGCGGATCGTCAAAATTTAGAATTGCGGTTCCTTCCGGTGCGGCTGGCAAGGCTTGAACCAATTCCGATTTGCCGCGCGCAATCGCCTCTTGCGAACCTGCGCGTTCGGCGTGAACTGTTCCGATATTGCTGACCACCCCGACTTGCGGCAGGGCAATATCGCATAAAAGAGCGATCTCGCCCGGAACATAGAATCCCATTTCCAATACGGCTCGTTCATATCCCGACCCGAGGCGGAGAATCGTTAAAGGAAGTCCGATCTCGTTGTTGAGATTTCCCGGACTTTTAAGCGTGCGATATCGTTGGCTAAGCATCTGGGCAATGACTTCTTTTGTGGTGGATTTGCCGACACTGCCGGTAATTCCGATCACGCGCAGATTCAGTTTGCGGCGCCAGAAGCGGGCGATCTGTTGAAGCGCATTTACCGTGTTGTCGACGCGCAGACAGAGGGGCAGAGTCAGATCAAGTTTAGAGTCAATTGATAAATCGTCGCGCAAGTCGAGGGTCCTGAATGAAGCGTTTACTTCACGTTGAATTAAAGCAAAAGTTGCCCCTCGCTTGAATGCATCTTCAATGAAGTCGTGGCCGTCCATTCTTTCCCCGGGAATAGCAACAAACAAAGAGCCGGGAATGACCTGCCGCGAGTCTATCGTCGCCTCGGTAATTACTGCAGTCATATCCGGACGTGTATTAGTCAAAGCTTCGATCGCATCAGCAAGAGCAAGCATATTTAAGGTTGGGCAATTTGTTGGCGAAGACTATCTGGCGGGATGTTCAGCATGAGAATTGTTTTTTGCGCTACTTGAGCGAAGACGGGTGCTGCGGTTTCCGAACCCCAGATGGAGGCGGAGGGCGATTCCAACCAAACATAAATCATAAAGCGCGGATCATCTATTGGACCCCAGCCGATGAACGAGGCGTTGGTGTTTGTGGGATCATAGCCTCCCTCGATTGGGATTTGAGCCGTGCCGGTTTTGCCTGCAATTTTATAGCCCGGTACTGCCGCAAGTGAAGCTTCGTTTATGATCGAAGTGGCCAACATCTGGTCCAAGGTTTGGGCTGTATTTACCGATATGGGTGAACCTGCATATTGAGCAGGAATATTGAATTGCCGGCCGTCACGCACCATGGCATATAAAACATGAGGCGTGACCATGCGGCCGTTATTTGCAATCGCGGAGGCGGCCATCATCATTTGAATCGGAGTTGTAGCGACGCCTTGACCAAAGGCATTCGTGCCGAGGTCCGATGGAGACCAATCCGAATCGCCTGGAACTTTTAAGCGGCCGGCGGCCTCGTCAGCCAAATCGATTCCCGTTAAGTGTCCGAGTCCGAAACGATTCATATATCCATAAAAATTCTGCGATCCCATCTGTGATGAAACCCACGCCATACAGACGTTGAGCGAGTTTTGAATACAGCCTTCCATATCCTGCAATCCCCAAGCCTCATCATTCCAGTTCTTGATCGTTGCGCCGCCGATCAAAATGGAACCGGTGTCCAAGAAAGTAGTGTTGGGTGTGACGGTATTATTATCGAGCGCGGCGGCCATGGTAAGGATTTTCAATACCGAGCCTGGTTCATAAGGCGTGCTGACTGCCAGGTTATAGTCGCTGGCGTTATGATAAATACTTGAATAATTCCAGAATTGATTGAGATCCATGCGCGGCGTGGAAGCCATTGCCAGAATTTCACCATTGCGAGGATCCATGATGACGATCGTGCCGCCTTGCGCGCCGTATTTTGTCAGCGAGTCATCCAGGATTTGTTCCGTAGCCGCTTGCAGGTCGCGGTTGAGCGTTAGAATTAAAGTCGTGCCATTGGGGACTTGCGGAATATCTGCGGCTTGATTGGGATCAACCGGCACTTTCACTTGGATGGGAGTACCAGCCAATAAATCGTTGTATTTTTCTTCGATGCCAAAATAGCCGCGTCCTTCGTGACTCACGAAGCCGATCACATTGGATGCCAACGAGCCTTCGGGATACGTCCGCTGAGGGTGTGGAGTGAATTCGAGGCCGGATAAAGTGCTTTGCTGTCCGAGTGGTGTTTGCTCATCGGTGGTAATTTTCAATTGTTGCAATGCCAGCGCTTTATCTTCGTCTACATAATTTGCCAGGATAAGATATGTCAAATTGCTGGGCGGATTTGCCATGAGCTTATAAAGATCATCGGGGTTTAAACCAAGTTCCACGCCGACGGCAAGGGCTACGGCATGTTTATCTTTAACGTTTTTTAAGTCTACGCCGATTTCGTAAACGGTTTTATTCCCGGCTAATAAATGTCCGTTGCGATCGTAGATCTCGCCGCGCTCGGGATAGAAAGTTTGAACCGCGTCCGCAAATTCTGCCGACTGTGCGCGAAATATCGCGGCTTCGGGGCTGGTTTGGATTCGGACAATTTGAAAGATGACTGAAAATCCGACCAAAGCCAGGATGCCTGCGAGCGCTAAAGAGCGCCACGCATATTGCTCTCTCACTGCGAAACTCCCAGCATACTTACGGATAATGGTGCATGAAGACGCTGATCAAACCAATCCAACAAAGATTGAGTATATTCGGGGCGAATCGTCGGAACGCTGGGTTGTAAGAAAGGCGCGGATATAAAAGTGGAAGGCTGTGGCGCAATATAGCCGGGGACAACGATAAACTGTACTTGATTGTTTTGCACAGGTTGATAATTCAAGGCAAGTGCGCGCTGTTCCATTGCATCGTGAGAGGTAAGCGTTGCAATGCGAGTTTCCAAATCAGCATTGGATTGTTGGACCGAAATAATGTCAGCGCTTAGATTCTGGATGTCGCGTCCAGTGAGGGCGGCGCGTGCGGTTACATCTAAATAAAGCGCGGCAATCATCGACAAGCCTAATACGATCAGCAAGAATGCGCTGATCCATTGGCGTTGCACTCGCCAGGGAGCTTGTTTGTATGCGTAATGGATAACATCGATTGTTCGTATCATAATTTTTCTGCTACTCTCAATTTGGCACTGCGCGCCCGTGGGTTATTTTGGATTTCATCTGCGTTGGGCGTGATGGGTTTTCGGGCTATCTCTTTCAACGTTGCCTTGCGTTCCACTTCATAAATCTTTTCATACGGCGGATTGATTTGATCTTTGCTTTCACTGCGAAAAAAATCTTTGACAATTCGATCTTCCAGCGAATGAAACGAGATTACGGCGAGTCTTCCTCCGGCACGAAGAGCTTGCATCGCACGCGGCAGGGCTTGTTCCAACACTGACAACTCATCGTTCACCGCAATGCGGATTGCCTGAAACGTTCGCGTTGCGGGATGAACTCGGCTGTGACCCGGATAAACTTTCTTCACGATCTCAGCCAATTGCAAAGTTGTAGTTACAGGCCGTGCTTGGATGATCATCTTCGCGATCTTTCGCGCTCGAGGCTCTTCTCCATATTGGAAGAGCAGGTTGGCAATATCAGATTCAGATGCCGTGTTGATCAATTGTGCGGCGGTCAAGCCAACCTCACGATTGAAGCGCATGTCGAGCGGCGCATCCACTTGGAATGAGAAGCCGCGTTCCGGAGTATCCAACTGCATCGAAGAGACTCCAAGATCAATCACGATTCCATCCGCCGCGTCCCATCCGAGATGTTGCATCGCTTCCAATAGAGCGAGATAGGAGGCTTGCTCCAGAATGACGCGCTGTCCGTAAGGAGCCAAGGTCTCGCGGGCGAGCGCTAATGCTTGTGAATCAAGATCAAAGCCAAGCAAACATCCATCTGGCGAGCAAGCCTCCAAAATCCCGCGGGCGTGTCCGCCCGCACCAATCGTCCCGTCAATATAGCGTCCCGGACTTTTGGGTTGCAACGCGTGTATAATCTCTTGGTAAAGTACAGGTTTGTGCGGTGTTGCCATGAGCGCAATAGGAACGATTTGAATCGTCCTATGATTTGGAAGATAGATTCAGCGTTGCAAAGCGCTGATTGTTCGCCTCAGTGTCTTGGATCTTTTTCATTTGTTCATCCCAAGCCACAGGCGTCCAGATTTCAAAGTAATCGCCTTGTCCGGCAACGACAGCTTCGCTATCCAGATTTGCAAACGTGCGCAGATTCTGCGGAACGAGAATGCGTCCGACTTTATCCGTCTCAACCGGATAAGCGTTTGCAAAAATCAAACGGCGCAAGAGGCGAGCATTTGGATCAGCCATGTTCATGGCGTTGACGCTTTCATAAACCCGCTTGAAATAACTGCCGGTCATGACCATCAAACAAGGATCAAAACCTTGCGTGATGTAAGCGCCGCCATCCAGCAACTCATCGCGAAAGCGCGCTGGAACCATCAGGCGGCCCTTATCATCGAAGTTGTGCTGGAATTGACCTAAGAACATATGTGCTAATTCCTTATTAAAGGCAGAACGCCGGAATTCCGGCGCCTTCCACTTCTTACCACTTTCTCCCACATTGTACATGATTTGTGGTAGGAATTCAAGTCTTTCATTAAAAGCAACAATATTGAAAGGATTAATATCTCGCCTTCATATGCTGAAATTGCCTGCTTTTTCCCTCTTGGAATCAACTCGTTGGGAAGATTACGAACTTCTCGATAGCGGTGATGGTTTGAAGTTCGAACGTTTTGGGCTTTATACGTTTATCCGTCCCGAAGTTCAGGCGATGTGGAAAAAGAATCTTCCTGAAAAAGAATGGGCGTCTGCACATGCAACCTTCCAGCCGACGAGCGAAGAAAGCGGCGGGCATTGGATGTTAAAGAAAAAAATTCCCGAACGTTGGGAAATGAAATACGATTCGATTCGTTTTTGGGCGATGACGACTCCCGGACGACATCTTGGAGTTTTTCCTGAAACCGCTTCACACTGGGACTTCATAGCGGACTCTGTCCGAAAAGCGGATCGGCCCGTAAAAATTCTTAACCTATTCGGTTATACCGGATTAGCCTCATTGGTCGCAGCAGAGGCTAGGGCACAAGTGACTCACATAGATGCATCCAAGAAATCTGTGAATTGGGCGCGGGAGAATCAATCGTTGTCAGATTTGAACGATAAACCCATCCGCTGGATTGTGGATGACGCGCTCAAGTTTGTTCAACGTGAAAGCCGGCGCGGCGCGCAATACGATGGCATCATTCTCGACCCGCCGAAGTTTGGACGCGGACCAAAAGGCGAAGTGTGGGAAGTGTATAAATCCTTACCGCAATTATTGGAACTGTGCCGCTCGGTTTTAAGTGATAAACCTTTATTCTTAATTATTACTATATATGCCATCAAAGCTTCTGCCATTCATCTTGGTCAGGCTTTGCAGGATGTGATGTCAAAAAGTGAAGGAAGCGTCGAAAGCGGAGAATTGGTCACGCGCGAGAAATCTGCAGGACGGTTGTTATCGCAAGCGGTGTTTGCGCGCTGGTCAAGTTAATAATTATGGATCTTTCTCACCAAGTAAGCGAATCGTTTGTAAAGCACTTCGGCAATAATCCCTCTTTGATTGTCCGCTCGCCGGGGCGTGTCAACTTGATCGGGGAGCATACTGACTATAACGATGGATTTGTTTTGCCGATGGCGATTGATCGCGCAATATGGATTGCGGTTCACCCGAGAGCAGATTGTTTCGTACATATTCATTCTATCGATTTGGATGAGGATGCGAATTTTTCGTTAGATGATCTAAAAAAAGAACAAGGTTGGGCGGAATATATTAAAGGCGTTGCTCATATTCTAGAAGCCGATGGTCACCATCTTTCAGGCTGGGACGGCGTGATCATGGGAGATGTGCCGCGCGGCTCCGGACTCTCTTCTTCCGCCGCGATGGAATTAGCTACGGCACGCGTCTTTGCTTCTATCGGCAATTTTGGATGGGATGCGGCATATATGGCACGCGTTGGTCAACGCACGGAGAATGAATGGGTAGGCGTCAATTGCGGCATTATGGATCAAATGGCAAGCGCAGCTTGCAAAGAAGGTCATGCGCTTTTTCTCGATTGTCGTTCGCTTGAGATACAACATGTTCCATTGCCAAATCATGTTGCAATCGTTGTGATGGATACATCCACGCGGCGCGGGTTGGTAGATTCAGCTTATAACGAAAGGCGTTCTCAATGTGAAGAAGCGGCGCGATTCTTTAAGGTGAAAGCGTTACGCGATGTCAGCTTGGATCAATTTGAAAAAAGAAAATCGGGGCTCAATGAAGTTGTGATGCGGCGCGCCCGTCATATCATCACTGAGAATCAACGTGTGCTGGATGCGGTGCAAGCTATGTATGAAAACGATGTGGTTCGATTGGGAAATTTGTTGAATGAAAGTCATGTTAGTATGCGCGACGATTTTGAGATCACGAACGAGGCGTTGAATCAAATTGTAGAAGCCGCGCAGATGCAGTCATCTTGTTATGGCGCGCGCATGACCGGGGGAGGTTTTGGCGGTTGTGCCGTCGCTTTAGTGGCTGTGGAGCAAACTGAAGCTTTTGTTAATGAAGTGGAAAAAACTTATCGTGCAAAATCCGGACTTGATCCGCAGATCTATATTTGCAAAGCGAGCGCAGGCACAAGCGTAGTGATGAATTGAAAGCAAACGTCCCGCTCTGAAATTGATGCGGGACGTTTTATATTTACGCGTTGTGTTTAGCGGTTTCTCTTTTTATTGTCTGACGTCTGGTTTGCGGTTTACTAACTTCTTGCTTGATCAGTTCGCGCTTGCCGACAATTTGCGGTGTGATCCGCAAAGCCTCTGCCTGACGTTTCAATGCCGAGCGGATGATCAATTCCATGAAGCCCTGATGGCCCATCGGATCGTTCAACAAACAGAAATCCGCGGAGCCTGCATCATTGGGCGGATAGAAGATGCCGCAATTCGGATTGATCTCGAGCATGTAGAGTTCGCCGTCTGCGCCGAGTCGAAAATCACAGCGCGCATATCCATTGCCTTTGAGCGCCTGAAAAACTTTAACAGTATATTCCCGCAAACGTTTTTCGTAATCCGGGTTGGTCACCACGGTTACTTTCATTTCATTATAGTCAACCCATTTCAGATTATAGTGTTTGAATGTTTCGCCGTTAGGGAAAAGAAACTCAACCGGCTTGAACGAAATGGTATTCGTTGGATCTTCCGGATCTTCCGCGACAAGGCAGGTGAATTCGCGTCCTTCGATGAATTCTTCGATGAGAGCACGGCCGTCATCTTTCATCGTGATTGCTGCTTGCGTTTTTAAATCTTCCACATTCATCACGCGCGATTCTTTTCGGATGCCAAAGCTGGCATACCCATGCGCGGGCTTGACCAGCATCGGAAAGCGCAAGGTGCGTGCAGCGCGTTCCACATCCGCCATGGATTTGACAAAAGTAGATGCGGGCGTGGATACACCGACGCGTGCCGCGGCTCTCTTCATTTCTTGTCGCGTTGGATCGAAGAAAGCAGAATCTGCGCCCGTGAAAGCCGCGCCAAGTTTTTCCATCGCTTTGACTAATTGAACACCTGATACTGGTTCATCGGGCGTGCCATCGCAAAGATTGAGAAATATATCTACGCCATCATCCATCAAAGATTTGATTTGTTCTTCTACCTCAATGGGTTGCACGACATGATGACGCCATCGTCTGCCTTCCAAGTGAGGTGATGGATCGTATGGAGAATCGTTCTCGTCAGCGATACTGCTCAAAACACAAATGTACATTTCCTAACTCTCTTTATTGATTGAATCAATCGATGATGCAAATTGATTTGATATTGATCGTTGATGATAAATTGATTCAATTATTTTTTTTATTTTGCTTATCATCATTCGTATATTACCGCCATATATAGAAATATACAAGGTTTTAGAGCCACAGGTAGGCTTAAAATATTTCAATGAATGAAATGTTCATTGACTGATTTTTTAAATCAGAACATCGTATTCACTATGATTCTTTAACATTCCTCAATTTCTTTAACATTCGGATGTCGCTTTATTAAATTTGTAGTTTAAATTAAATATGCTGACCGATTGCATTTGCAATCGGTCAGCATATGATTGATAGTTCACTAAATTGAATTAATTTTTTATTTTCCGGTTTGAATCTGAACATCTGCACTCATGCCCCACGCCAAGCTTGAAGGTTGTTGATCTAACGCAATGGTTACTTTAAAGACCCAGTCGCCGTTATATTTCACTGCTTTTGGCGCAATCGCAATAACCTTGCCGCTGAGATCTTGATTCAAAGCTTTGATATGAACGGTCGCACTCTGACCGATTTTCACAAAAGCGATCTCTCGTTCGCTGAGGTCGGTTGTTTCTATTTGCAAATGATTCAAATCGCCGATGACTATTGCAACTTGATCCGGTTGAACGAGTTGTCCCGGTACAACATTGACCATTACCACAGTTCCATCATAGGGCGCGATAAGCGTCCCTTCATTAAGTGTGGCTTGCGCGCCGTCCAATGCGGCTTGTGCGGAATCAAGCTGTGCTGAAGCTTGTTCTCGGAGTTCGACATATGCTTTTACATATACGCTTTTGCCTGAGTGTCGTATCTCCTTATATGGATAATTCATAAGATCGACTTGATCCTGCGCGCCGCGAACTGTCGCTTTGGCGGCGGTAACGGATAAATTTAGATCAGGCGTGTTAAGTATGATCAAGGTTTGTCCGGCCTTCACTTGATCACCTTCTTTGACATCCACTTCTTGGACTGGAGCCGAGATGAGGAATCCCATTTGCGAGGTTTGCGCAGGAGTTACATTCGCGGAGGCGCTGACAATTCCGGAAGATGAAATGAATGAATGATCCGGCGTGGGCGATGCGGATGGCACCGCAACCGCTGTCGGCGTGGGGGTAGATGCACATCCCGTCAGCAGAATGGCTGTGATCAGAACCGCAGTCCAATAAAAATTTTTCATGGCTTGACTCGTGTCATGGATCAATTCCCCGTCTGAATAGTTACATCAGTGGTCATTCCCCATAATAAACCTTGTGGTTGCGTATCCAGTTGGATGGTCGCTTTATAAACCACATCGCCGCCCACGGTTGAAGAGATGCGGGACACATCACTTACTTTGCCGGTGAGTTTTTGATTCAAATCCGAAATGGAAACCGTGGCGGTTTGTCCCGCTTTTACATTGGGCGCATCGCGTTCGCTCAAATCAGTGGTTTCAATTTGGAATTGGGAGAGGTCGCCCATGACGATCACGATTTGTCCGGGCACAACGGTTTCAGCGGGGGAGAGATCAACCTCCGCGATGGTTCCGTTAAATGGCGCGGTCAAGGTCGCTTCGGCGAGTGTGGCTTTTGCGGAATCAAGCAGAGCTTGCGCTTTATCGACACCCGCTTGAGCACCATCCAGATCTTCCTGCGATGTCGTTCCCACACGTCTCAAATAATCGACCTGCGTTTGTGCTGTGGCGACATCTGCCTGATTCTCTCTGACTTGGGCTTCCAATATCGTTGTATCTAGCGTTGCCAGAGTTTGACCTGCGGTGACGCTATCTCCTTCTTTGACTTCAACCGTTGTCGCAACACCCGTCAACGGAAAGCTCAATTGGACATGTTTTACGGGGACGACTTGTCCCGAGGCGGACACGGTGTTCGATGTCGCTGGTTGTGAATTCAAAACAACGGTGGGAATCGCGGTTGGTGTTGATGAAGACGAACCACAAGCGGTCAGTGTGAGAGCGAGCGCCAAAATTATAAAAGTGATCAAGTAAATTTTCTTCATTCTAAAATCCATGTGAACATTGCGAAGGTATTATCTATTTTGTAGTAGAGCCGTTGTTTTCAACGATCAAACCATCACGTAAAGTTACGATTCGTTTCGCGTATTTGATCACGCGCGGATCATGGGTTGCGAAGACATACGTTACGCCGGTTTCCTGATTCAGCTTCTGCATAATTTCCATAACCTGTTTGCCGTTTTCGGTGTCGAGGTTGGCGGTCGGTTCATCTGCAAGGACCAGACTCGGATTAGATGCCAATGAACGAGCCACCGCAACACGTTGTTGTTCGCCGCCGCTCAATTGATCGGGACGATGATGTGCGCGGTCAGCCAAACTAACGGCTTCAAGGAGTTGATTGACGCGCTCACGTCTTTCGCTGGGTTTGTGATTCTCCAAGAGCAACGGCATCTCGACATTTTCATACGCCGTCAGCGTTGGGATGAGGGCAAAAAACTGAAAGACGAATCCCAATGCGCTTCTACGCAGGTCCGCCCGCTGGTTTCGATTAAGTTTCGTGACATCGGTGCCGTTGATAAAAACCTTGCCGCTGGTGGGTTGATCGAGACATCCAATCAACTGAAGCAAAGTTGTTTTGCCCGAACCCGATGGTCCGACCAATGCAGTGAATTCTCCATTTTCAATCGTTAGGTCAACGCCGCGTAAAGCGCGCGTTTCCACTTCGCCAATCTTGAATACTTTGGTGACTTTCTCTACTTTTGCGACTTCCATTTTTCTCCTTGTTCACTCACGTTCTTCCAAAGAAGATTGGCGTGAGAGGTGTTTTATTGTGCGTGCAATGCTTCGACGGGCTCGAGACGAGCCGCGAGAATGGCTGGGTATAACGATGCGATCAAAGTGATAACCAATGCAATGATTGTCAGGGTAATGGTATCGCTCGGCGTCAGCATCGCATAAATTCGATTACCAAGCAAGAACTCATAATTCGTTCCAATGTTCCCAATATAAAAGCCGAACTTTGCAAAGTATGCGCAAACCAGCCAGCCGAGTACAACTCCAAATGCAATGCCCGCGATTGCCAGTATCGTTGCCTCTGCAAGGAACAAGCTCATAATGCGTCCGCCCTTCATGCCAATCGCGGCAAGGATGCCGATCTCGCGTGTGCGTTCGTAAACAGCCATGATCAGCGTGTTCACGATAACAGTCGCTGTAATCGCAAGTACGATCAAATAAATGAGAACCATATATCCATTGGCAAGTTGTTCGGTTTCCAGAACCAGATCGTTCATCGTCTGCCAGGTCAGAACCTGATAGCCGGGCGAGGTCAATGCGGCTGCGACGGAGTTGGATGCATCGCGATTATCCAGCATGATAAAGATCGTGCTGGCATGATTTTGAGTAGCTGTAAAAACTTGCGCCTTGGCAAGTGGCATAAAGATCGTGCTTTGATCGTAAGCGGGCGTGTTGGTGGAAAAGATTCCGCGCACGATAAAGTTCTGTTCATTGACATCGCCGTTAGCAGTGTTAGTGGAAAGGTCGATCTGGTCCCCGACTTTCACTCCGAGTTTTTGCGCCAGCGCTTGACCAATCAGGATTCCGTTTTGATCATCAGGCGTGATGAAGTTTCCGGCGACCATTCCCTGGACGATAGGCGCGTTTGCTGGCGAAGCCGGATCAATGCCGTATAGTTGAATGCCGATCGCTTCATTACTTGTGTTGATAATTCCACTCGCGAAGAGACGCGGCGTTGCAATCGTCACCTGAGGGAGCTTTTTGATTTGCGCGGCTACATCCTCCGGGTTGGCAACCAAATCTTCCCACTTGAGACTGCTCTTCTCTTCAACATATGATGCGGCTCTTACTTGTAAGTCTCCGCTTTGCAATGCGATTGTGGTCTGCATCGCGCCCTGCATTTCGCCATTGACAGTCGCGGCTATGAACAGGAGGAGAGCTAATCCAATAGAAACCGCTAATGCAGAAAGAATGGATCGGCGGCGGTTGCGATTCAAGTTTCGATAAGCCATCTTGAAAATTTGAAACATATTGATCTCTCTTTAACTTTTCTAAACGTAATGTAAAGCTTCGGCGGGCTCGTGTCGAGCCGCTTCACGCGCCGGATAGAGGGCGGCGAGAATCGCCACGATCAAAACCGGCAAAGCGCGGTTCAAGAAATTTTCGATCCCAAGCGTGGGATAGATTCTTCCATTGATCAAAGCCATAATATCGGAGACGCCAGCGAGTTGGCTGTAATCAATTCCAACAGCGCCCAATAAACCATTCAAGATCAGACCCGCAACGAATCCGGCTGCGATTCCAACCAGACCTAGCATCGCGCCCTCCAAAACGAACATAGCCATAATCTGACGCGGCTTGAGTCCCATGGCTCCTAACAAACCAATTTCGCGTGTCCGTTCGTAGATCGCCATCAACATCAAGTTCAGGATACCAATACCAGCGATCAGCATAATAATGATGCTAAAGATTTCCATGACACCATTTTTGCCATTGATGGCTTGCTGCAGGTCCGGAAAACTTTGCGCCCAAGATTCAACCTCGTCACCATGAAGGGAAGGGGTCAATGCCGTCATGACTGCCGGTTCTTGACCGAGTTGCTTCAACGTGATCATGATCTCAGTGGATTGATTCGGCAAATCATAAAGAGTTTGCGCTTCTGCCAGCGAGATATAAACTGTTTCTTTCTCGATGGTCGGTACGCCGATGTTGTAGATTCCGCCAACCGTCATACTGCGTTGCCGCATCTGCTGATGCGTGGAACGACCTACCAGCGTAAATTTGTCGCCGACTTGGACATTCATCAAATCTGCAAGCCCTTTCCCAATCAAGACTACATCTTGATCGTTGCTGGTCAGATAACTTCCAGATGTAATGTGTTGCGCAATCGGACTCAGCGATGCTTCCTGATCCGGCTCGATGCCAGTAATGGTCACGGAGAATGCACCCTCGGAGTTGGTGGCCAATCCGCCGGTGTTGATGCGGCGGCTTGCGCCTATTACATTGGGAATCGATTTTGCTGTCTGAATGATCATTTGATCATTCGCCACCGGCAGGAGCGGCAAGCTATCGGCTTTTTCTGTATAGCCCGCGGCGTGCACACGAATATTTCCGCCAAGCACTTTAATCGCGCCGCCGTAGATGGCTTGTGTGAATCCGTCCATCAAGCCGTCGTACATCATCATCATTGCCAATCCAAGTCCCATCGCCACAACCACGATGATGGTTCTTCGGCGGTGTCGCCAGATGTTGCGCCATGCAAGACGTAGGTAAAGTAACATTTTTCTCCTTTTATTCAGAACTAATCGATCCAGACTCGAATCGAATCATCATCCATTAATAGCAATGAACCAGCAGACGCGCCCAAAACACGTTCTAGCGCATCTGTATAAGCTTCAACGGCTTTCTGAATGATGCGGAATCTCTCCTCACTACTCAAATTTATAGTTCCAGCTTCCTGCCCCAAGATAATTTCACCAAATTTTTCCCCCAAACCTAAAATGAGATATAAACTGATCTCGGTCGCCTGCTCGGGGAAAGAAGTGGATAACGTCCCCTCTTGGATACCCTGTTGAATCACTCGCGAAAAAGATGGGGACACCCGCTGAAGCATTTTGGCAAACATCTTCTGGCGGGTGATGGAATTTTCATCCGAATACCAGATACGCAAGATCGTCAGCATATAATCTTTTTGGGTAGCTTTCCACTGAACCGCGTTGCTGAAATAGCGGCACAGTTTTTCCAAAGCGGGCAGGGCGGGATCATCCAAAATTGGGAAAAATGTTGCTTCCGCCTCATCGCCCATTCGCTCGATCAATGCTTCCAGCAAAGCAGTCTTTGAGTCAAAGTAGTGATAAAAAGCTCCCTTCGAAATTTTTAGGGCATCCAGAATATCCTGAATCGACATCTGCTCGTAGCCTTTGGTGTAAACCAGTTGGCGGGTTACATCAAGGATTTCGTTATGTCTGGCAGCATAATCATCTTCTTTTACAACTCTGGGCATTCTATCCTTTTAATAAACCGACGGTCGGTTTATTAAAAGGATAATACTTCCCTTTGGCCATTTCAGTCAATACTGAAATTAATGAAATACACATAATTGTTGACAAAAATCATAGAAAGATGGATTATGCTTCGCGTCTTATACTTCGGCTTGGTTCAGTCTGGGCCTCAATCGGCTGAGGCTTAAACAAGCCAAATCTCTTTCCAATCTTTTTCAGCATTAATCCCGTTCGCCAAAATGCGACCGCTGCCATGCCGTGCGCCAATACCGCAAATAATGGCGGTGTTTGGTACGTGTAGTATATCCAGCACTGACGCGTGGTTCCCCAGAATTCCAGAAAATATCCAAGACCAACGCCAGCGATAAAAACTAGAAGAGCGAGTCGATAATTAGTTGGCGTAAGAATAAGAAGCGCACAAAGTAATAAAGCTAATATAGTGTAAGGTTCATCAAAGGTTGGAGCTACAAAGATTAGCATCAAGGTATAGAATGAAATGAAAGCTAACCAATAAAGGGTTTGATAGATACGCTTGTTTTCTTTCGGTAAAAAATAACTGAGTGTACGTGTGATGCGATCAATCGAAAGAGTCGCGATGGGCCAGGCTGGAATAATCCATAATGGAGGACGCTCGCTCGTGTAATAGAACCAAAGATTGGTTTGCGTGCCCCACGCCTCGATCACGAGTCCGCCCACAGTCGCGACGAGAACGATTAGTCCATCGGTGCGAAGATCCGCGTGAGCGACGATGGTGAACGACATGAATAAAAAGATTCCGATGAGAAGCCAATCGATATACAGCCACCAATCGCCATGCCAATCTATATAAGCCAGATATTCTTGAGCCAGCGGCCACCAAACGTAAAGTATCAAGCCGATGACCAGCAAAAAACCGCTGAGTAAAATAGTTGAAGCGCGCGTCCAGTGAATGAATCGAGGAAGTTTTTGCATAAAGAAATTATATCGAATCTGACCGATAGAGGTGGAATTATTTTTCTTAAATAAAAGACAATCTGTTATAATGAATTTAGTTGGTTGCAACAACATACTAACTTCCCTATGAAATTTTTCAATACCGCAGACCAAGCCTTTGTTCGCGAAGTTAATTTGTCATCCGTACTTCGCTTGATTCATAACGAAGCGCCTTTATCGCGTGCGCGGTTGGCGGTCAAGACTGGATTGAATAAATCCACTGTGTCAAGTTTGGTGGAAGATTTGCTTGAACGAAATCTTATTCACGAAACGGGAATTAATTCGAACGGAACCGGCCGTCCGGCGATGTTATTGGAAATCAATCCCGAGGCGGGCGCTATTATCGGCGTGGAATTAGGCGTAGATTTCATTGCGATCATATTAACTAATTTTGTTGGCAAGGTCCTTTTGAGGAAGACTGTGGTTGCTGATCCCGCCGCTTCCCAGAAAAAAACCTTCAATCGAGCGCTTCGACTCATCGAAGAAGCGATTCTTTTCTGCAACGATAAAGGCCATCGAATCTTAGGCCTTTCATTTTCCATACCAGGAACTGTTGAACTCAATGAAGGCCTCTTGATCTTTGCTCCCAATTTGAATTGGCATAATATTCCCATTCGAAAGATTTTTTCAGAACCTACCGGTTTAAAAGTTTTTGTCGAAAACGACGCCAACGCCGCGGCAGTTGCTGAACATTTATTTGGCGCGGCTCAAAAACTTAATGATTTTATTTTTGTCTTTGCCGGTGTGGGTTTGGGTGGCGGATTATTTTTGAATGGTCAGTTGTATCGAGGCAAAGGCGGTTATGCCGGTGAAATTGGACATACCTCTATTATGGCTGAGCCTTTCCAACTGCCATGTCGTTGCGGCAATCTTGGTTGCTGGGAAACTTATGCGAATCAGCAATCGATTATTCGGCGTATGCAGTTACGTTTAAATGGCAAGCAAAATGACTTACTTTCTATTGCCTGGATTAAGC
>JBAUMB010000013.1:0-4636 GCA_049578465.1 Anaerolineales bacterium | reverse complement strand
CGCGAGATTGGCGAGAGCTGCGATATTTCATCCACCTCGGTCGTCAATTATTATCTTGATCAACTCGAGAAGAACGGTTATATCGAACGCGATCGAAAAATTTCGCGCGGCTTACGCGTCACTGGCGCGAATGCAATAGTCGACACGTTACGAATCCCCATTCTTGGACCCATCGCCGCAGGCCTTCCCTTGCCCGAACTTCAACCCGGAGTTAATTATCTGACTGATAATGAGGCTCATGCTGTTGATGTGGCCCGCAACCTCCTGCCTCCTAAGGAAAAAGGCGCCGATCTTTATGCCTTGGAAGTCAAAGGGGATTCCATGATTGATGCGATGATCAATGATGGCGATATTGTTGTCATGAAACGAGCAGATGAGGCTCGCAATGGCGAGATGGTCGCTGTGTGGCTGCCGCGCGATAATGAGGCAACTTTGAAATATTTTTTCAAGGAAAAAGATCGCTATCGCCTTCAGCCGGCCAACCCAACCATGAAGCCAATCTTTATCAACAAGGATGAGCCATTAGAAATCAAAGGCAAAGTGGTCATGGTGATTCGAAAAGTGGAATCTTACGCCGCATAATCTTGAATTGAAAAGCTTAAATAAAAAGGCGACTCTTTGCAAGTCGCCTTTTTATTTAAGTAATACAACTTACTTGACTTCGATGGAAGCGCCAGCTTCTTCCAACTTCTTCTTGGCATCCGTCGCGGCATCTTTGCCAACTGCGGAGAGAACCTTACCGCCGGCAGTCTCAGCCAATGTTTTGGCTTCGCCGAGACCGAGGCTCGTCAATTGACGAATGACTTTAATGACATCGATCTTCTTCGCACCGGCATCCTTGATGATCACATCGAATTCGGTTTTCTCTTCGACGGGTTCAGCAGAAGCGGCGGCGCCAGCGACAGCGGCCATCGCTACCGGAGCGGCGGCGGAAACGCCCCACTTCGATTCGAGAGCCTTGACCAATTCGGCGGCTTCGAGAACAGAGAGTTTACTCAGTTCCTCAACCAAATTTTCGAGATTTGCAGCCATTGTATAAAAACTCCTTGCTTTCTTTTAGAAAGATATTTTGTTTGATATTATTCCACGGCGATGAAGCCGAGGGATTTACTTGCAGCAAACTTACGCGGCGGCTTGCGCCTTTTCCGAATATGCACGGAAGACAGAAGCCAGCGAGCGCGCGGGTTCAGCAATCGTGCGGACCAGTTTCCCGGCTGGTGCCTGCAAAACTCCGAGCAATTGTGCGCGCATAACTGGCAGAGGCGGCAATTCAGATAACATTTTGACCTGAGCCGGATTCAAAGCTTGGCCGGCCATGAAGCCGCCTTTAACCTTAACAAATTCCATGCCTTTGGTCGCGTCAGAAAGAGCTTTGGCGGTCGCGGCAGGATCCGTGAACGCAAATGAAACCGCCGTCGATTGCGCGAAATAACCTTCGGGCAGATTCCAGCCATTGTCGGAGAAAACGCGGCGAACCAACGTATTCTTGACAACATGAAATTCTCCGCCCGTCTCGCGTATCTTGGATCGGATGGAATCCATGTTCTTCATCTTTGCGCCTGTGTACTCGACAAGGATCACAGCCTGACTGCGCTTAATCCAGTCTCGATAGGTCTCGAGAACTTCTTCTTTGCGCTGTTTAGTAATAGCCAACGAATATCACCTCCTTTCAATCAAAAAGTCTTTGCCACTTGCAGGCAAAGACTTTTCGCAACGTCCATGAAAGGACACAACCCAGGCGGGTTGAGATTTGCTGTGAGTCTCCGCCTAAGCAGGATATTAAGTTCATCAACGATGAACACCTGCCGTCATTGGCAGTGGCTTATTTAGGATACAAGTATTTCTACTTGACAACCTCTACAGAGAGAGCAAGGCTCGGATCGATCTTGATTCCAGGTCCCATCGTTGCATTGACAACGATACGCCTGATGTACAAGCCTTTGGCACCGGATGGCCGCGCTTTGTTGATCGCATCCATCAGAGCCGCAAAGTTTTCATATAGTTGATTAGCATTAAAAGATGCTTTGCCAATTATAACGTGAATATTGGCAGTCTTATCGAGACGAAACTCGACGCGGCCGGCTTTGGCTTCCTTGATGGCGCGCGCCATATCCTGAGGCGGGACAACGGTCCCAGCTTTGGGATTCGGCATCAAACCGCGCGGACCCAGCACGCGTCCGAGACGACCGACCTTGCCCATCATATCAGGCGTGGCAATCGCGACATCGAAATCGGTCATTCCGCCTTCGATTTTCTTTAACGTTTCGTCATCATCCGCGACGAGGTCGGCACCGGAAGCACGAGCGGCTACTGCGCCTTCACCCGATGCGAAGACCAACACACGAACAGATTTACCCAAGCCATTCGGCAGGACAACTACATCGCGTACTTGCTGATCAGCTTGGCGCGGATCCAGCGCGGTGCGCATGTGAACTTCGATACTGGCATCAAACTTTGTATAGGCTGTATCTTTTGCAAGCGCTACAGCCTCTTGCGGCGTATATTGCTTGTCGAGATCAACCTTACCCAATGCGGCTTTATATTTCTTTCCTTGTTTCGGCATTTTATCCTCCGTGGTGCAAACGGGCGGTCAGCCCTCCCACAAATTAATCTACAACGTTGATTCCCATCGAGCGCGCGGTGCCTTCCACTTGCAGCATGGCACCTTCGATATTGATCGCGTTCAAATCTTTCATCTTCAGTTCCGCGATTTCGCGGACCTGCTTACGCGTCACTTTGCCGACCTTATCCTTATTCGGCACACCCGAACCTTTCGGCACGCCCGCGGCTTTTCGCAGAAGCACCGCGGCAGGCGGAGTCTTCAATACAAACGTGAACGAACCGTCTGTATAAACGGTGATCTCTGCGGGAAGCGTCTCACCCGGACGATTTGCTGTGCGGGCATTGTATTCCTTGCAGAAGGCCATGATATTGATTCCATGACCCGCCAACGCAGGACCAACCGGCGGCGCCGGGTTAGCTTTGCCAGCTTCAAGCTGGAGACGAACGATAGCCTTTAGTTTCTTTGCCATTCTTTATCTACTCCTAGTGGTTTTAGCGGACGATTAAGGGACGCCCTCCCACTCATCATTGAACCTTACAGTTCAATGTGATTTACAAATTAAGATTTCTCGACTTGCAGGAAGTCCAGCTCAACCGGTGTCTCACGTCCAAAGAAAGACACCATCACACGCACCTTCGTGCGCTCCATATCGATTTCCGAAACCGTGCCGCGGAAATCATTGAACGGTCCATCAACAATGCGGACGCGTTCGCCAACCTTAAAGGATACTTTAACAGTCGGCGCATCGGCTTCCATACGTTTGACGATCTGCGATACTTCCTCAGGACGCAAAGGCGTGGGCTGATTTCCCATGCCGACAAAGCCAGTTACGCCCGGAGTATTCCGAACCACATACCATGATTCTTCGGAGAGAATTAAATTCACAAGAACATAACCCGGAAAAATATGGCGTTCCACTGTGCGGCGTTTGCCATCCCGAACTTCAATCTCATCTTGCGTTGGAATGACAACATCAAAAATCCTGTCCTTCATTCCCATCGTTTCGATGCGCTGTTCGAGATTATGTCGAACCTTATTTTCGTATCCGGAATAGCAATGGATCACATACCAGGCCGGTTCAGTGGATATTTGGGTGGGCGCTTCGCCGCGTGACGCGGAGTCCACTTCAAGCCGAGGAGTGGACGCGACTTCCGATTCGGATTCGCTTGTCGATAAATCCAGCATCGCTTCTTCCTCAGACGATTGAGCGGTTTCCGTTTCTTGAGCAGTCTCTTCCTGCCGCGTTGAATCAACCGGAGAAACTTGCGACTCTTCAACGGATTGAGAAGTCACCGGTTCCTGCGGCTCCGATTCAAACTGTCCGAGAGGTTCCTGCACATCCATCACTGCCTCGATTTCGGATTCCTAGATGCCCAACGCAAGATTCAATACATGACCAGCGATGAGATCCACTAATCCGAGGAAAATGCCCATAAAAACCATGACAACCAACACAATGATTGTCAATTGAATAGCTTCCTGCCGCGTTGGCCAGGAGACTTTGCGTAATTCACCCGTAGTCTCGCTGAAATAACGCTGGATGGCATTTTGTTTTTTTGCTTTCTCAGCCAAGATCAATCTCCTTTATTACAACCAAAACGCGCCATTTGATTCAATGAGGCGTTTTTTATACAGGCCAGGAAGGACTCGAACCCTCAACCGCTCGTTTTGGAGACGAGTGCTCTACCAATTGAGCTACTGGCCTAAGCACATCTCAAGTATCATATCCTATCATGATACTTGAGATTAATTATTTCGTTTCGCGATGAAGCGTATGCTTCCTGCAACGCGGACAGTATTTTTTGAACTCTAATCTGTTCGGATCGTTGCGGCGATTCTTCTCGGTCGTATAGTTTCGTTCCTTGCAATCACTGCATTGAAGCGTGATCACCGGACGGACGTCTTTCTTTTTAGAAGGCATATCGTACTACCTAACTTCCTTTGAGTCTATTCCAATATTTTAGTGACGACACCCGCGCCGACGGTCAGCCCGCCTTCGCGAATAGCAAACTTCGAACCCTGCTCCAACGCCACCGGCACAATCAACTCCACCGTCAGGTTCACATCATCTCC
>JBAUMB010000012.1:0-3102 GCA_049578465.1 Anaerolineales bacterium | reverse complement strand
ATTTATGATGCTCTTCATATTGACGGGAAAATAAAAGTCGGGTAAGGTTAAGTTGTAAGACAACAGGAATTTATTGATATGAGCGTGATGCAAGACATAAGTGTTTTCTCAGCGGGCAGACCATGCGGTCTGCCCGCTTATATTTTTAGAAAAATCAAATATAGGAGATAAAATGGCTGAACAACTTAATGCATTTGAGATGGCCCAGAAGCAATTTGACCACGTCGCCAAATTGCTAAAACTGGATCCCGCCATCTCGGAAACTTTGCGGTGGCCGATGCGCGAGTTTTCGTTCCGCATCCCAGTAAAGATGGACGACGGCTCAACGCGTGTATTTCAGGGCTTCCGCGTCCAACATAACGATGCGCGCGGCCCCAACAAAGGCGGCATCCGCTTCGCAGCGAATGAAACCTTGGATACTGTACGCGCACTTGCCACATGGATGACATGGAAATGCGCCGTTGCCGATATTCCGCTAGGCGGCGGTAAAGGCGGCATCATTGTGGACCCATCCACGCTTTCCGTTCACGAAAAGGAACGTCTGTGCCGTGAGTGGGTGGATGCAATGTGGAAGAATATTGGTCCGCGCAACGATGTGCCCGCTCCTGATGTTGGTACCACCCCGCAGATGATGGGCTGGATGATGGATGAATATTCTCGTCTCGTCGGTCAATATACGCCGGGAGTGTTCACCGGTAAACCGTTGGGCGGCGGCGGTTCCGAAGGCCGCACCGAAGCGACCGGATACGGCGTGATCTACACTGTCCGCGAAGCGATGAAGCACTTGAAGATGGATTCAAAGAAATCCGTCGCGGCGATTGAAGGTTTCGGCAATGTGGCGCAATATGCCGCCATCGGTTTCATCGAGATGCTCGGTGGAAAAGTGGCTTGCGTTTCATGCTGGGATCGCAATGAGAAGAAGTCCTTTACTTACAGTCATAAAGATGGCATTGACCCGCACTTCTTGCTGACCATCGTGGATGAATATGGCACGATCGATAAGAAGAAGGCACAAGATAAAGGCTATACCGTTGAAGATGGCGGCGCCTGGATTACCAAGGATGTTGACGTTCTCATCCCGGCGGCAATCGAAGGTCATGTCAATGGCGATACGATCAAGACGATGTCGAGCCGTGTCAAGATTGTGGCGGAAGGCGCCAACGGCGGCGTCACACCCGAAGCCGATGAATTCTTCAAGCAGAAGAATATCTTCGATATTCCCGATTTCCTATGCAACGCGGGCGGCGTCACGACTTCATACTTCGAGTCGGTCCAAAACGATATGAACTATTATTGGACGAAGGAAGAAGTGCTCGGAAGACTTGATACTAAGATGACACAAGCTTTCAATAACGTGATTGAAATGTCTGTGAAGGAAAAAGTTTATATGCGAGATGCAGCGTACATGGTCGCAATTGATCGTGTGGTCAAAGCCATGCAATTGCGCGGCTGGGCATAGGCTTATTATCTGGTTTTGTTAAATAAAATCTCCGAGGTTTTCAACCTCGGAGATTTTGATTCTACAACTCGCAATATCTTTCGATTCGCTTGCCGATAATGGCAATGCTGTCTTCCCAAAACTTCTTTGTGCGAATGTTGATTCCGAAGCGTTTGGCTAAATCCGCCGCGTTGGCTTCGCCAGTGGAAGCAAGTAAATTTTTATAATCGTCTACAAACGCCGCGCCGCGTTGTTGATAGATGGCATACAAGCCGGTAGCAAACAACAATCCAAACGCGTAGGGAAAATTATAGAACGACAAACCGGACGAATAATAATGCGGCTTCCACGTCCACATGAATTTTTGCAGATAACGCTCATCGAGTCCATCGCCGTAGGTGGCTTTTTGAGCGCGCTCCATGATCTCATTGAAATCGTCCGCTGACAGTTCCGCTTGTGCGCGGCGCTCAAAAACTTCCTTCTCGAACAGATAGCGCGAATAAATATCCACGACGATTTGCGCCGCGCCTTGAATCTGCGCCTCGAGCACCGCCAACTCTTCCTGCGGATCTTTTGTAGATGCAAGCACCGCTTCGGTTACAATCGTTTCGCACATAGTCGAAGCGGTCTCGGCTAAAGTCATCGGCGTGAGTTGTTGCAATTCGGTCTTATCGGCTTCAAAGGCACAGTTATTATGAAAGCCATGACCTAGTTCATGCGCAATCGTGCTGACTTGATCAAACGAGCCATCGAAATTAACGAGGATGCGGCTTTCCTTCACGCCCGAAACCCCCATGCAAAAACCGCCGCCGCGTTTACCTTCGCGTTGCTCAGCATCAATCCAATGGTTGTCAAAAGCGCGTTTGGCAAATGCCTTGAGATCGGGTGAGAACTTTCCAAAATTTTCCAAAACAAATTCACGCGCTTCATCGAACGAATAAACTTTATCAGTTTTGCCGATCGGTGCGAAGACATCCCACCATGCCAGTTTTTCTTTTCCAAGCTTTTTGGCTTTGGCTTTGAAATATTTGCGGAACATCGGGAATGAATCTTCCATCGCGCCCAGCATGGCCTTGAGAGTCTTGCGATCAATACGTGCCGCGTCTAATGATGGATGAATGGCGTCTTCGCGTCCGCGGCGTTTGTTTAACGTATTCGCTTCGCCCTTGACCCCGTTCAGACACGCCGCCAAAATTTCCTTGACCGAATCCCAAGCTTTGTTCTCCGCGTCGTAGGCGCGATGGCGAACCGATTCATCGGGATGCGATCTTAAGTTGATCAGCGCGGGCATGGGCAATTTTTGGGGTTTGCCATCCAACTCAAAGTCCACAGAAAGCTGCGACGTGACCGTGCCCTGAAGTTTTTCAAAGGCGTTGCCTCCGCTCAATGACATCTCCGCGGCGAGCCCTTCTTCCGAATCGCTCATCAAGTATTTGCTTTGCTCGGCGGATTCTTTTAACATGAATTCATGCGCCGCGGCGGATTTATTGTTCTTGACAACTTTATCCAGCTTCGGCGCGATCTTTCCAACCCACGCTTCAAACTGGACATTGAGTTTGGTCATTGGCAAACTGGCTTGTTCAAACTCTGACATCGCGCGGTTCGCAGTTTTATCGCGCGAGTCGGTGGTGACATAAGCATAAATAAACGGCATAATGGTAGAC
>JBAUMB010000011.1:0-19749 GCA_049578465.1 Anaerolineales bacterium | reverse complement strand
GCACTGCATCAAATGTTAACTGTGTTGGATGTATCTGCGCGCGTGGCATATGGTGCCAGCCCGGCGATGACGTTGTTGAGCGGCTTCACGCCTGGATTGATTTTGCTCGACATCAATATGCCCGGCGTAGACGGTTTGGAAATCCTGGCATATTTGCGCCGCGAGCCGAGGCTTGTTCCCGTCCCGGTGATTGTCATCACCTCGGATGACCAACCCGAAACCCGCGCGCGCGTGATGAAGGGCGGCGCGAACGCAATGATTATCAAACCCGCCACGCTGGAATCTCTCGAAGAAGACCTCAAGAAGCTTGGCATCCTAAAATAAGTCAATCGCTTAAGCCTTGCAATCGCATGAGAAATTTCTTGATAGCCCTTATGACCATCTCGTTTTTTGTTTTATCAGGATGCTCGAACGAATCTCTTGAAACTCCCGCTTCGATTTCACGGCCTTTGCCAACTGTTCCATCCGAATATGCCGGAAAAACAATTCCGTCTAATGTGGATGTAAATGTTGGCGCAAATATATTCAAAACCGATTGTGTAACTTGTCATGGAGAAGATGGTCACGGTGATGGGCCTGCGAGTCAAACGCTGGAACCGCCTCCGGCTAATCTAGTTGATCTCAGTAAAATTGCTGCCGATGATTTTCTGTTTTGGAAAATCAGTACTGGCGTTGATGGAACGGCCATGCCTGCCTGGAAAGCCACGCTGACGGATCAACAAATTTGGGAAGTTATTGCGTTTCTGCGTACTCTTAAATAAATTCTTAAAGGAGATTAATCTATGCCTATTGCATCTGAAATCCCTGCACCTGAGTTCGAACTTTTGGACGATACGAATACGCCGCGTCACTTATCGGACTTCAAGGGACGTCCTGTAATTTTATATTTTTATCCTGCCGATGATACCTCAGGCTGCACGAAGGAGGCTTGTGGTTTTCGCGATGATTACTCTGCCTATCAAAAAGCGGGCGTGACCATACTTGGAATTAGCCCTGATTCAGTGAAGTCACATGTTAAGTTTAAAGCAAAATATCAATTGCCTTTTCCGTTGCTTGCGGATGAAGGCCATCATGTATGTGATGCGTATGGTGTCTGGGGACTCAAGAAGTTGATGGGGCGCGAATATGAAGGGGTTTTCCGCACCACATTTTTGATCAATTCTCATGGCCAGATTGCTCGCGTCTTCGAGAATGTACGGCCAGAAGAGCATAGTGCGGAAATTCTTGAAGCTTTGAAGAACTTGTCGCTCTGAACTCTCTCAAATTCCCGAGAACGAGGCGAGTCTTTTTCCCACTGACATCTTATGATGGTCTATGACGATGGTGGTGAATCGTTTCTAGGTATAACGATAAAGATTTGTCGTCATGATTGTCAGCGTCGATGGTACTTGGTTGACGACCTCTTGGGAGAGTAGGTTATTGCCAAGGGATGTTTTCTTAATAAAAAGGAGGCTGCTGAGGTTGGCAGTCTTCTTTAATTAAATCCTCTTTCATAAGAATTTTTTGTTGGGTGAGTAAGTCGCTTAGGATAGTAAAAACTTTCGATCCTAAGCGTCCAGATGATAGGTGTGGTATGGGTTCTCGCACGGGTTACCCCAGGCTATGTGCATCTCCCGGGCCGTCAGGTCGATCACCATGGCGTTGATGGTCTTTCCTCGGTCGAGCGGGTCGCTGGCATCTATAGAGTGATTGCAGATTGCCCTAGAGTAATTGACATGGTCGCGCTGAATCGCCTTTAGGGTCGCTATGGTGTGTTGGTCATCGCGTTTGACTAACCGCCTAGCGCGGAAGTATTTCACCTGGGATGCGATCATACCAACCGGCTCACGCTCAAATTCTTGCATAGTCGGTGATAGATAATGGTTGGTGTGTACGATGTACCCATCATCTCCATTAAGAATGGCAAAATGGCGAGCGGAAACCTCCACCGAGTACAGTTCGCCGCTCTCGTGAGCCAACAGGTGGTTATAGCCAGCTGCGCGCTGGACCGGAAGCACCGATTGGATAGCTCTGTCCGGAGTCTTACTTGCCAGCACGGCGCGTGAAACCACGACCCGTGGGATGCCAATGCGGGAATCATTGGGGAAAACTGAATCACACAGTTGTGCAATGCCGTATGCATTGAATCCAATGTTCGGCAACCAACAGCCATAGGTCATGGCAAGGAAAGGACATTCGTTCTTGGGTGTAGCGTGGATGATAAATACATCGTCCTCATCCTCCGGTACCCAGTCCTCATTATGCGCCAACAGGACGTGCCCATTCGCGGTGCAATCGTCGCTGATCGCGAAGCTTGTGCACCGAGTCAATTGCAGAGCATCGTCCGTCAACGCTTCCATGACGTTGACCACAGACACATCATCTACGGAGACATTGGCCCCTTCGGCGATGCCGGCCAGTTCCTCGACATACTGGGGGTAGTACTTCTGGGCGAAGAGCATGTATTTGCGGGCTTTGATCCGAGCTCCCTCCCAAGTTAATTCGAGCTCGTTATAGGCCTCAGAAAGTAGATTTCTTCCACTTTTAATACTGTGCTTGACTTGCTTACGGCACGCTTCGCCGATCTGGCGTCCCATCTCGCGATGCGTGCCGGAGATGCGAATCAAGGGAGGAGGGTTAGGATGAATGCGGATCTTGGTTTGTAGTTTCATATTACTTTGGCATTGATTGAAATATCCATGAGAATTACCTCTTTACTGTAGAAATGAACTTATTGATTAGACACGAATACGGTCACCGCTCAATTATGTGTTAACGATAGAAACTTCTTCGAACCCACATGCTCAACGTTCTGCCACAGTAACTATTCATTTACAACGTACGTGTAGAGACGCACAGTCCCATCGCTTTCCTCTCTCCGATAGATGCCTTGGATTTCATTTTCGAAGCCAGGAAACAGGTTTCCTCCTTCTTCGATCATCCGGAAGTAGTCGAGCATCGGCAGCGCCCGTTCGTCATACCGTTCGCCTGGCACGACAACACCGATGCCTGGCGGATACACCAACGCGAGCGTGGCGGCCTTTTCAGCGGCGAGCGCCTGGCCCTCGTGGATCAGCAGGTCACCCAACTCCACCACCGAATTATCAATATCGTTTCGAAAAACCGCCTCGCCCAAATGCTCGACAAATGCCCGGCCGATCGGACTTTTCTGATAGAAGACTCCTCCGTTATGCCCGGGACACGTCCACATCTGGTTCGCTTGTTCAGCATAGTCAACCATCGCACCAAAAAAGGGCGTCTTAAGCGACTCGGCGTAACTTTTCAAATGATTGACCAGGTTGCGAGCAATGAACTCCGGTGTGTCCTCGTCAATGAACACGTATCCCGTTACCTGGCCGAGTACCGCCACTGGAATTTCCTTGAGCAAGTGTCGCTCCGCCAGAATGAATATCGGGAAATCCAGACCGCGCTCGCGGACGAACTTTACAAAGGTCTCAACATCGCTTTCGGTTTCCTTCAGCGACCATTCCACGATCACACAGCCGAAGCTGGCATCGCTCCGGATTGCTGAGCGCGCCTCAGTTGTTGTAACGCTGAGCGTCGTTGCGTAGCCAAGCCGCACAAGTTCATCAACGATGCGCTGCAGACGCGAAGAAGAGAGAGTCAGCGGCTTGGGCATTTCGCTGCAAATTAGAAAACCGAACAGCTTATCGTAGTCCATTTAATACCTCAGTTCAGAGATCGACATCGCGTGGCTCACGCCATTCGACGGGATGTAGGAACCGTACAGAAATAACTCCGCGGTTTCTCCAGCAACTTGAGTAGGATTCTTCAATTGAATCCGCGGAGTTGTTATTTTGAAAATCCTTAATCAGTTGACTTAAGGATGCTGCAGAGAATCAATCTGCAGTTCCGGCTGCTAACGCTTCCTTCTTTCCAACCGTCTTCCAATTTTTCTTCTTCAGCTTCAAGAAGACCAACGGCGGCAGTGCTAATACCGCTGTGCCGATTATCATGATCGCAATATACAGCGGTCCTGACATTGGGATACCACCAATCGGCAGCATGCTGATAACGAATGTCAATGCCGTTGCCAGAAAGCCGACACCGCCCACGATCCAGACACCCACTATCCCACCTGGAATTTTGTAAGCTCGGGGCACGTTCGGCTGGGAGTAGCGCAGCTTGATCAACGCGGCAAAGATCAACATATACGCGATGCACAACAATGTTACGGTCATAGCCGACATGATCCAGTACGCGGTGTTGACGCCAGGAATGAAAACGTATAGCAGCGAGATGAGCGTGCCAATCACAGCTTGCAAGATCAACACTCCCGCCGGAGCACCGTTCTTGTTGTGGCGTGAGAATACTGGCGGCAGGTTACCCTCGGTGGCAACAACGCCCAAGCCCATGGCGGGGCCAATCATCCACGCGGCCAATAGAGGTATCCCACCCACCACCACGAGAATGGCCATCGGTGCGAGCAGCCATGTCAAATTGTCGGCAGCCAAAAAGGCTTGGAAGGCCTGCATCAGTCCCGCCGACAATTTGAGCTTGTCCAGCGGAATAACAATGGCAACTGCCAGCGTACCGACTACTGTTAACACGAAAATGACCAGCGCAGAGAGCAACATCGCTTTCGGATAATCCTTCTGTGGATCACGCACTTCCAAGGCGTGGAAGCCTGCCATCTCCATGCCTGCGAACATCAACACGATCGTGGCGAGGAAGGGCAGCGTGCTAATATTGATGGTTGGCATCATGGCGCCCAATGTAAACGGCGGTAATTGGATAGACTTGGCGCCGAACATGTAAACCACACCCAGCACGATAACCAAACCCGCCGGAACCAGCGTACCCACAATAACGCCATACGAGCTGTAGCGGCTTGAGACTTTCGATCCTAACAGCGCGATGAGTGTGGTGCCCCAGAAGATGATCATCATCACTGCAAACATATACATGCCGTTGTTTGCCAGCGCTGGATCGAGCACAAAGGCGAACGTGGATGCAAGGAAGGCTAGGATCGTGGGGAACCACACCAGGTTGTTGGACCATTCGCAGAAAACGGCGATGAAACCCGACGCGTCGCCGAAGGCCTCCTGAACCCACGCGTACACGCCGCCGCCCTTTGGCCAACCGGTGGCGAGTTCCGCCCCCGCCAAGCTCAGAGGAATCAGAAAGGTGATGGTGCCAATGAGATACCACCCGATGGATGACCAGCCAAACTCGGCCATTGGCGGAAGGTTACGCAAACTCAGCACGGCGGCGACGTTGATCATCGCCAGCACAAATACGCCCAGTGCTTTGACATTACTCATTTTCTTGTTCATAGAACTTTTCTCCTTTTGTTATTGTCTCACTCCATACGATGGGGTAGATTTCATTTCAAGCAATATATATAATAAGTTCCATCTTTGTTTTCCACGCCGTGGGTTTCATGTCCGAAGCCGGGGAAGCGGCGATCCCATGCCTGCAGCGCGCGTAAATACCCGAGATAGGGACTGTTATCGCCGCCCACATTCTCACCAGGCATCAACATCGGAATGCCCGGCGGGTAAGGAACAACGCCGGTTGCCACAATCCGATTTGCCATCTTGTCGACGGTAACATGTTCGACTTCGTTGTGCACCAGTTTCGAATAAGTATCGGCAGGGGTTAGGGCGGGGACAGGCAGAGTCGAGAAGGCCGCATCCTGCATCTGCAATTGATTAGTTTCTTGCATCTGCGCGAACATCTCATCGGCCAAATCGCGCAGGCCCATACCCGCATAGCGCGCGGGCGCACCTGCCGCGCTGGCGATCAACACTTCGCTCAAGGGTGCGTTGGAGTCATAGTCTTCTTTAAAGTGCAATAGTGCGTTGATCAACGTGCCATATTTGCCTTTGGTCACACCAAGCGAGAAAAGGAACAAAATCGTGAAGTCGGTGGTCTTCTCAACCTGAATGCCGCGCTGATCGAGATAGGCCGTGACCAGCGTGGCGGGGATGCCCATCTTCTCGAATGAGCCGTCGTTCGCTAAGCCGGGCGTCACTACCGAAACTTTAATCGGATCGAGCATGCAGTAGCCATCTTCTAGATCCTTGAAACCATGCCAAGAATCGCCTGGATGCAGAACCCAACAATCGGGATTAGTGATCAGCAGATTATCGGGCGCATCGGCAAAGGCGATCTTTCTGCCCGTTGCCGGATCAGTTACCTCATCGGCATTCCAAGTTCGAAACATCCAATCATCCTTCGCGGTGACATCACGATGTCCGCGGCACATCGCTTTGCGGAAAGCTACAGCTTCTGTGATCGATTCAGTTGTGAGCGTGAGGCCGCCCACGCCATCCATCATCGCCGCCGAAATTTCGTTGGAGGTAATGATGGCATACTGGGGTGAGGTGCTGGCATGCATCATGAACGCTTCGTTAAAGCGTGCGTGCTCCACTGGGTTGCGCCCATCGCGCACATTGATGAGAGAGGCTTGCGATAACGCCGCCAGCAACTTGTGCGTGGATGTTGTCGCAAAGATCGACGGCTTGTCCTTGGGAAAGTCCTTTGGATCGCCATACATGCCGAAGCGGTCTTTGTAGATCGGGTTGAAGCGCGCATATCCGTACCATGCCTCATCGAAGTGAATTCGATCGACACTCTGGTCGAGCAAATCCACAACGCGCGGCACGAGATAGATCAAGCCATCATAAGTGGAATTGGTGATGATCGCATGAACAGCCTTCTGCGCTTTGTCCTTGGCTAGCGGATTGGTGGCGATAGAAGTTTTCACAGCCTTGGGCGTCAGGCTTTCGGGATGGATCGGGCCAATGATGCCAAGGTGATTACGCGTGGGCAGCAGGTACGTTGGAATGGCACCCGTCAATGTCAACGCTTGCTCGATCGACTTATGAGCATTGCGATCACACAAAACATAATCACCGCGCGTGACGGACGACATCATGATCACGCGGTTGGAAGTGGAGGTACCATTCGTCACCGTGTATGATCGCTGCGCGCCGAAGACGCGCGCCGCGTATTTCTCGCTCTCCCCGATTGGCCCACTGTGATCCAACAACGAACCCAACTCGCCCACACTGATTGAAAGATCGGAGCGCAGCAAGTTCTCACCAAAATAATCATAGAAGACACGTCCCACTGGTGACTTTAAGAAAGCTGTGCCGCCTGTATGACCGGGCGTGTGCCACGAATACTCATACGTCTGAGCAAAGCTGATCAGAGCCTTGGTTAGCGGAGGCACGATAGCCTCGCGGTAACGTCGTATGGCAGCCAGGACTCGCCCCGCGATGAAGAAGGTAGTATCCTCCAACATCCAGATCAATTCGTCGGCTTCGCGCATCACTTCACTGGTTAGTGTAGCTGCATCGTCGCGCCTGGCAATGAGGAAGATCGGAATGTGTGCATTGCGCATACGAATAAACTTTAGTAGCGCTCGGGCTTTATCGTGCGCCACATCATCATCGCCCAAGGTCCAGTCCAGCAAGATGCCTTCCAGCGATGGATCAGTAAGCGTCACGGCCTGGCCGTCGGCATCAGATGTTGCTTCAATGACGGCAATATCGCGGTCGCGCAGTTCCTGCGCAAGTGCGCGCGCCGCACGGCCGCTGGCCGTCTGTGCGCTAAGTTCATCGTCAACCATCAATACTTTCATATTGATCAATTCTTCACTATGTGTCATATGCTATCTCCTGCCTTGAATTCTTCTGTCAACGATCAAACGGTTAGGACCAACGTCTATGCATCGGGAAAGTCGGTAGCGACTCGATCTCATGTTTATTGAGCGTCAGGAACATGGTTCCATCGAGAGTCTTATCCATTGCTGATAAGGGAATGATTACATCCTTCCTTCCCCATGGATGTCCTTCTCTCATCACCAAATGGGTAATGTTGCCGTTCTTCTTGTTGACCACGAATTCATCGACTTTGCCCACGTAGCCGTCCTTCGCCTCAACGCGCGTACCACGATGCACAGCCAGCTCTCCCGGTGGAATCTGTTGAGTTCTCACGGACTCGTATGCTTTTCCATCAGAAGTAACATAGGGTAAATAGTAGTATGATCCCATTCCGTACATTCCATTACCGGCTAAAAAACCTGAACTGGGTACTTTCTCTTCAACGAACTCCGTTTGAATAAAATGATTCATCTTCTTAAGTTCTGCCTTGCTGCAACGAAGTTGTATTGTGTCGACGATGGTGGCTGATACGGTCTCAACCGGTACAATGTATTCAGTATTGGGAGATGCATCCTCTCTCACCACCATATGAGTTACTTTCTCGGCAACGGGGTTTACGAGCACATACACGGATCGTCCACAGACACCGTCTGTACACTCAACTTGCGCCTGTAAAGGAATTTCCATCTTTCACCTCCAAACAAATTGTCCGGATTTCAACACCGGTTCGTTCAGGCTGAAATAGCCATGAACTCATCATACAATGAATACTCCCCAGCCACATCCTTCGACCGGGGAGTATTGTTCTCCTTCACTTGGGGGAGAGGAATAAAAGAAGTTAATTGACGAGTTTATTACGTAAGGCTGAAGTCACAGCTTCGGTTCGACTCGCGACACCGAGCTTGGAGAGAATATTACTAACGTGGGATTTAATAGTGGATGGGCTGACAACCAATCTTCCAGCAATCTGGGTATTATTTAATCCTTCGACCATCAAAGCCAATACCGGTCTTAGCTGCTGGTTCCTCCGCTGGGATACTTCAGACAAAATAACCTTATCAGCCTGAACCCTAGTATTGATATGATGATGCTCAAGGTAAGATCGCGCGGGTTTTTGAGAATGTGCGTCCGGCAGAGCATAGTACGGAAGCGCTTGAAGCGTTGAAAAACTTATAGTTCTGCCGCCAGCCAAATTTCTAGAAACGACGCGCCGAATCTTTTTCAATTCGGAATTAAATGTCTGAATAAGCGTGACAAATTCGGGAAAATTTGGTACATTAAGCATCTCGCTGCAAAAGGCGGGGTTTATTTGTATTGATCATTCTTGGAGAATTCAGTTTTATGGATGAGATTAACTCCCCTTGTTTTGCGACAATTATTTGTCGTTGAACAAGGGGAAAAGCGCGCCAAGACGGAACGCGTGAAATCAAAATTCAGGAGAGAGAGCGTATGCGACATTATGTGATTACCGGCGTGCTGGTGATTGTTGTGGCGATAGCTACTTATGCCGGATTGATGGCCATAAAATTAATGCCCGTCGAGGCTAGCGCACAATCTATTCCGATAGATCAGTTATGGAATATTGAGATTGCTATTATTTGCTTTCTCTTTGCGCTGATTATGGTTCCTCTGATTTATAGCCTGATTGTGTTTCGCAGGAAGAAAGGGGACACCTCCGATGGCGAACACATTGAAGGAAATACCACGCTTGAAATAACCTGGACAGTGATTCCTTTAATTACCGTTCTGGTTCTTGCATATATGGGCACTTATACTTTGGGGGAAGTTACAGCAGTGGATCCAAACGCTTTAGTAATCAATGTGACTGCGCGCCAGTGGTCTTGGGAATTTGATTACGCAGAGGGATTTACTTCCACAGAATTGCATTTGCCTGTTAATCGTCAAGTCGTATTGGATATGCAGTCCACGGATGTCATTCATTCATTCTTTGTGCCTCAATTCCGTATGAAGCAGGATATTTTGCCGGGCCGCATCACCACTTATCGCGTCACGCCGAATCTGATTGGAACGTATCAGGTGGAGTGCGCGCAGTTATGCGGTTTAAAGCACTCCTATATGACTGCGCCAGTCATTGTGAGTTCGCAAGCTGATTATGATTCCTGGATTCAAACGCAAGTTGCGGCCGCAGCCGTGGCGGCCCAAACTCCGTTGGGGCGCGGTCAACAATTAGTTGCCAAGTACGGTTGTACCGGTTGTCATTCTGTTGACGGCAGCAGCACCGGAATCGCGCCGACGTGGTTGGGACTCTATCAGTCGCAGGTGAAACTCAATAACGGAACCACAGTCACAGCGAATGAGGCGTATTTGACCGAATCGATTGTCAACCCAAGCGCCAAGATCGTAAACGGTTTCCAAGATAATGTGATGCCGAAAACTTTTGGGACTACACTGTCTCAATCGCAGATCAGCGACATCATTACCTATATCGAGTCGTTAAAGTAATTGTGCGGAGAAATAGAATGAGAAAATTTTTTACATCGGCTTTGATGCGCGGTCTGCTCTGGCAATTGGTCGGATGGATAGTGGGCGCGTTATTCGTAACAGGCATTCGCGTCATGATGGGATTAAACGCATTTGTCACGGGTCAATATTTTTTCACTGAACCGGCTTGGGTGTTCGGTGGATTGGTCGGCGCTCTTTCCTATGTGGCCAGCACGGGCGCGATGACCGATTGGTTCAAATGGGCAAAAGGCGAGGAAGTTCCAGAGCATCGCGAAGATCCGCCGGGCTGGGAAAAGTATCTGAACGTTTCCCTTGACCATAAAGTGATCGGTGTGCAGTATACAGTGACCGCACTGTTTTTGCTGTGTGTGGGTGGTTTATTCGCCATGATTTTCCGCACCGAGTTGGCGCATTCCGGTTTGCAATTTCTTACACTTCAAGAATACAACACCTTTATGAGTTTGCACGGCATCGTGATGATCGTAGGAATTCTGCTTGGAGTTGCCGGCTTGATGAACTATCTTGTGCCGATGTTGATCGGCGCTCAGGATATGGCATTTCCACGTTTGAATGCATTTTCATATTGGGTCGCTCCGCCTGCGGCTGTTCTCTTACTCTCGACTCTCTTGTTTGGAGGCTTTGACACGGGTTGGACCGGCTACCCGCCTCTTTCGGAGCGCGCACCTCTTGGGATGCAAATGTTTTTTCTGGGCGTGGCTGTCGCGGGCTGGGCTTCCATTCTTGGAGGAATAAACTTAATCGTTACCGTTCTGAGGATGCGCGCCAAAGGAATGACTGCATTCCGAATGCCGATTTTCGTTTGGGCCGCGATTGCGACATCCCTCATATCTTCAACGGCGACTCAATTGATCGGACTTTCTTTTCAGATGGTCATGTTCCAGCGTCTGTTTGGAATGGGATTCTTTGATTCGGATAAAGGCGGAAATCCGATCTTGTTCCAACATTTGTTCTGGTTCTATTCTCATCCGGCTGTGTATGTATTTGTTCTGCCGGGATTGGGAATCATTTCGGAGCTTGTGCCGGTCTTTGTTCGGAAGCCGCTTTTCGGTTATCGTTTTGTGGCGATGTCGTCATTAGGTATTGCTTTGGTGGGATTCCTTGTATGGGCTCATCACATGTTTGTGTCGGGCATGAATCCATATTTGCGGATTCCATTTATGTTCAGCACTCTTCTGGTTGCTGTTCCGACGGGCGTCAAGTTTTTCTCATGGATTGCAACCATCTGGAAAGGGAAAATTGAAATGCCGTCGCCGATGCTGTTTGTGGTTGGCGGAATCGTGGTCTTCCTTTTAGGTGGTCTTTCTGGACCTCCAAATGCAACCGTCGCCACGGATTTGCATCTACAAAATACATATTGGATCGTTGGACATTTTCATGACACGATGTTTGGCGGTTATATCTATCCGTTCTTTGCGGCGATTTATTACTGGTTCCCAAAGGTTACCGGCCGCAAGATGAACGAGAAGCTTGGCAAAATCCATTTCTGGTTGATGACGCCCTCGTTTCTGACTCTGACGCTCCTGATGATGCGCGTCGGATTGCTTGGAATGCGCCGCCGCGTTGCTGATTATGATCCGGCGTTGGGGTTTGATACCTATCATTTGATCATGACCATTGCAGGTTATTTAATCGCCATCTCGGTTTTGATCTTCCTCTATAATCTTTTTGTCAGCATTAAAAATGGCGAGGTTGCAACTGGCAACCTTTGGAATTCGCGTTCACCGGAATGGCAGGTTCCTTCGCCCATGCCCGTGCATAACTATGATCGTCCCTTTGAGGTGATTGGCGAACCCTATGATTATGGTTTGCCGGGTTCGGTCTATGTTCGGTTTGAAGATCAGAAGAGCAAGAGTCACTAAAAGGAACAGAAGGAATCTCATCGATGGAACACACTAATAAATCGGAAGTCCTGCGTCAGGGCGTGATCGTTTTTATTTTTCTTGCAGCCTTGACGGCGCTTGAATTTTTCGTTGCGATTGAAATCGGCTCGACGGTTCTGCTGGCCATGATCGCCTTTGTTAAGGTTGGTTTGGTCATGTATTATTATATGCACATTTATCGGCTAAGCGTGCAGGATGATGATCTTGATCGCCACAGTTATCAGTATAAGCTTACAACCAGCCGCATGGGATTATGGTTATTCCTCCTTTCCGATGCGTTCATCTTTGGCGGACTCTTCATCAGCCGCTTCAACTTGCTGGGCCTGACAGGTTTGCCATTAAGCCCGGATAGTCAATATATTGCATTGACCATAACGTCAGTGCTGTTGCTTTCGTCATTCTTTATGAACCGTGCGGAAGTATCCATGGAACATGGCGACCGAAAAGGTTTTATCTTTGGTATCTCGTTAACCATCTTGCTTGGCTTGGTATTTTTGGCGGGCGTGATTACGGTCGAATGGCCATCCGCTATTCGTGCGGGTGTAACACCGTCCTCAAATGCGGCGGGCGCGATTTTCTTTATCATGACGGGTATGCACGCCTTCCATGTTTTGACCGGCGTGATCTTCCTCAGCATTGTCTTGCGGAACGGATTGCGCGGGCTGTATTCGCCCGAAAAACACTGGGCGGTCGAATCGGCGACGACATATTGGCACTTTATCGATGTGGTTTGGATTTTCTTTTACCCAGCTTTATATTTGATCGGTAAACTAATCTGAAATTAAACTAATGTAAGTAAGATAAGTGGGCAGCCGATTGGTTGCCCATAAATTTTGTAAAAAGGAGAATATTCATGAATCGAAAACTTATCATGATTGGGACTGCAGTCTTGGCAGTTCTGATTCTTGCGGCCGGAGTTTTAATCGTAATTCGGCAGCCATCGTTGCGCGGGTCGGTGATTAATCCACCGGCTCTTGCGGCGGAGATCAGGTTGACGGATAGCAATGGTCAACCTTTTGCTCTTAGCAGCCAGCGTGGTAAAGTTGTGTTGCTATATTTCGGTTATACCAGTTGTCCCGATGATTGTCCCGCGACAATGGCGAAGCTCAAGTTAACGATGGGACTCTTGGGCAATCTTGCTCAAAATGTACAAGTGCTTATGGTGACCACCGATCCTACCCACGACACTGCGGCCCAGATGAAAAAATGGATGACCGGCTTTTATCCAACCTTCCTTGGTTTATTTGGCACGCCCGCTCAACTCCAGCCAGCTTATACTGCTTATGGCGTCACGGTGGAAGATGGCGGTGATACGCACACGACCTACTTATACGTCATTGATCCCAAAGGAAATCTGCGGGTCACTTTTGATGGTCCTTCGATGGATCCGCAGGATGTGGCTGACGATGTTCAAACACTAATCAAAGGATATTGATGCTTCGGAATCCGATTGTAAAGCGCTCTCTTATATTTCTGGCCCTGGGATTGATCTTTGGCGCTTTGCTGGCGGAGATACCGTTCCTGTTTTTTCCTCAGATGAACATTGTCACTCGGCCGGCGCAAGAAATCCTGCTCGTGATTCCACCCGGCACGGCTCAGCGTGTTGCGTTGGGACAACAGCCTCCATCCATTCCGCAAAACATGAGCTTCGTTGTTGGCGATACGTTAGTGGTCCAGAACGAAGACTCAGTTGAACACGAGCTGGGACCCTTATGGATTCCAGCCGGTACGTCGGCTAGCATGCAGCTCAACACGAATCAGAAATATGCCTTTCAATGTTCCTTTGTTCCCAGCAAAATCTTTGGTCTGGATGTCAGCGAATCGCTTACATGGGATACGCGCTTGTGGGGCATATTTATCGGCGGCGTTCCAATGGCGATGCTTTTTGTTCTCTATAGTCTGCTGATATGGCCGCCCAAAAAAGCAATTGCAAACTGATCTTAAGTCTGATGTTCGGCCGCCGCTGGTGGTTGGCGACGCTTTTGATTCTCATTGCGTCGGGGGTCTGTATCCGATTAGGCTTCTGGCAATTGGATCGTCTTAAACAGGAACGATCCTTCACCGACCATGTTGGTTCGGTGCAAGCCATGCCGCCGTTGAATTTACCGGCGCAAGTGGATTTAACAACGATGGAATATCGCGCGGTCACAGCCAGCGGAAAGTATGACTTTCAGAATCAAATCGCGACGCGCGATCAATACAATGGTGTTCAGCCCGGTTATGACTTGTTTACGCCGCTTCAACTTTCCGATGGGGAAGCGGTTCTCGTTGACCGAGGTTGGATTCCCTCTGACGGCAATTCAACGCCCACGGATTGGCGTAAATATGATCAGCCGGGGCAGCTAGCAATCAAAGGTACGATTCGGCTCGGGCAAGCGCAACCCACTCCCGGGTCAGACACTGATCCGACGCTAGCTCCGAATCAAACACGGCTGGACTTTTGGATTTACGTTAACATGGATCGTATCCGTCAACAGATTCCATATCCGATTCTGCCGGTGTATGTGGAACTGAATCCGAACCCGGCCATCACGGATCCTCCGATTCCTATCCAACAGGAAACCTTGGATTTGTCGTCGGGTGCAAATAATTTAAATTATGCGATTCAATGGTTTTCATTTTCGATTCTGTTCATCGTCGGATACGGCTATTTTTTATGGAGAAAGGAGTTAAGGAAGAGATCATGAAATACAAATTTTCTTCTTTTACTCGTTTAGTTTGGGCTGTAATAGTTTTTGTTCTGCTGTTAACCATCGCCGGACGCGTTGTCTTTCTTACCGGCGCGGCGTTGACCTGTTCCGGTTCGCCCTTTTGCATTCCAGCGAATTCATTAGGTTGGATTAAGTTTGCCCATCTCGCATTGGTGGGAATCTCGGCGCTTTTAATCTTCTGGCTTTTTCTAAAAGCTTGGCGCGAGCAACGCGATGATCAGCTGTTACTGCCATTGACAACGGTGACAACTGTATTGTTTTTTGGACAAGCCTTTGTCGGCGCGATTCAGGTTGTGCGGAATTTTCCAATTCATTTGGTTGTTCTGCACACGCTAACGGCTGCCGCGCTTTGGATTTCTTTAATCGCTCTAGCTGTGATATCCGGTTTATCGGCACGGGATGGGAAACAATTTCCAAAGGTGGATATTCGTCAACGCCTCAATGATTTCTTTATCCTCAGTAAACCACTAATCGTCGCACTTTTGTTGGTTACCACTTTTGGCGGGCTTGTGATGGGCGGCAAAGCTTGGCCTTCTCCATCGCTGGCTCTTTGGACCCTACTCGGCGGGGCGTTAGCGGCTGGCGGCTCTTCGGCTTTGAATCAATATATAGACCGCGAGCTGGATAAAAATATGCAGAGAACATCCCAGCGTCCGCTCGCGGCTGGCCGCATGAACGCGGCTGAAGGTCTTTCGTTTGGTTTGGCTTTGTGTCTTGCCAGTTATTATATTTTGGCTGGCTTCGTCAATCTGACAGCGGCTTTGCTTTCGCTTGCAGGAATTTTTTATTACGTATTGTTTTACAGCCTGTGGTTGAAAAAAGCAACGGTTCAAAATATTGTGATCGGCGGCGGGGCGGGCGCAATTCCTCCGATGGTAGGTTGGGCGGCCGCAACCGGTCATCTCAGCCTCGCGGCGTGGATTCTGTTTCTGATCATCTTTATGTGGACGCCGCCGCACTTTTGGGCATTAGCAATTGTCCGCGCAAAGGATTATGAACGCGCGGGCGTTCCAATGCTGCCGGTAGTAAAAGGTGAAAAAGAGACGCGCTTACAAATCTTGATTTATACTTTTGTTTTGGTCGGTACGACTCTTTTACTGCCGCTCATTCGGGCAACCGGAATCGTCTATCTGGTTTCCGCAATTGTGCTTGGACTCTTGCTGATTTACGCGGCACTGCGCGTGTGGAAAATCCCCGGCAATAAAGTGGCTTGGACGATGTATCGCTGGTCGAGTATGTATTTGGCTTTTATATTTCTCGCCCTGATGATTGACGCGGTTGTGTAACCTCTTGCTATTTGAAAATCATTCAAGGTATTTTCTCAAAGATAATAATATCTGCTAAGTTGTAGATTTCCTGATAATTGTTGGTTGTCTTTATCTTCGTAAGAAGAGGCCATTTTTGATTTTGGTCGCTAATAAGTACATATGTATAAGGTGCGTCGTATTTATTTGACCAGTCTTCAAGACAGGTTGTATCGCTAAATAAACAAGCTTGTAAATCAGTATAACGCGTCGAATTTTGTCGAAACGATTCGTTTCTTAACCACTCTGTTCCGAAAACGGTCGCCAGGCTAGTGTCATTTGTCAGCGCCGGAAACCACTCGCTAATTGAGTCGTAGACAGGTCCGCCATTTGTTAAGATGATAAAGCGACTGCCTTGCGGGAGATTATTCTTGATCCAATCAAAAGCTTGGATATCTTCCGACTTAAGAGTTAGGTTAATGATTTGTGCATCGGTTACAAAAGTTGATATTAATCCGTAGATCAATAAATATAAAAGTATTGCGCCGATTGTCCGATTGAACGTGTGCGGATTATTGTCTTGTCCGATAGATGCGATGGCAGGAATTAGAACTTCAGCCAGCCCGATTCCGGCGAGCATGGCGAGCGGAAGTGCGATATATTGCGGGGCACTGCGCGGCTCGATCAATAACGGAACAATAACCCACAACGGAAGCAAAACATTGCGCTTATTCAAAACTGCAAATAAACCAATCAACGCAAATAAACTTATCAACGGCAAGAAAGGTTCTTCGGTGAAGTTGAATTGAAATACCAAGAATATTCTGCTGGCTAAAGTTTGTGTGGTTCCCTCACGCGCCGCCGACACAATAGCCAAGAACGGATCAATGCCATGCTGTGAAATAATAAAGGCCCACCACGGCGCGCTGAGAAGTAATATGGCGGCGACTGTAACCGCTGAAAACGCCGCGCCGCGGATTGACCGATCGAGAAGGATATAAAAAATTGCGGCCGCGATGGCTGTGTGAGCAACGGCTTCGGGATGAGATAGAAGAGTCAAGGTGCCAAAGCAGGCGATAACGATACATTGTTTGGCTTCATGTTCATGGTAAAAAATATAAGCGGCGCGTAAAGTCAATATTGCAAACAGCAAGCCGAAAGTCCGCGTAACACCGCCGCCCACGATTTGCCATTCAAACGCGCGCGGGATGAAGATGAAAGCAAAAGTCGCGGCGAGAGCCGTTTCTTGTTTTGTCAGGATGCGGCGCGCAAGAAAATAAAAAGCACCGGTCGTGATGGCATTGATCACAGAGGGAAGAATTCTGGCAAGCGTTAGCAGATCGATATGGAAGCCGGAAGAAATCAAGCCGGAAAAATATAATCCAAACGGAGGGTAGGCGAACGGGATGTGTGCGTTGTTATAGGTCGTATAAGCTGGCAGGACGAAATGATTGGCTTGCAGATCCAGAATCATGCGATAGAACAAACCACCATCATTCAAGGGAAATGTTGATGATAACGCTACCGACAGCCTGAGAATCAAAGTAAATAAAACCATGAGGCTAGCAAAGATTGCCTCGTTATATTTTGGATCGATCTTGAAGGTGAGTCGTTGTTTCATGGTGTGTTAAAATTATCAGGCTTTAAAATTTGATTGCGGTCTGCCATTAAGATATTTTACCCTTGGAGGGAGTAATGCGAAAGAATCAAATAGGTTGGGCGGATTTCTTTTTTTGGTTGTCAATTCTATTTGGCGCATGGGTGCGGTTTTTGCCGACCCTCGAGACCGGCACTCCAATCAATGATGGGGGAATGTTTTATGTGATGATCGCCGACCTGCGTGCTAACCATTTTTTGCTTCCCGCTTTTACTTCTTACAACCATTTAAATATTCCTTTTTCATATCCGCCGCTTTCGTTTTATGTTGCCGGATTGATTTCTTTGACCGGCATTTCAACTTTCGATATTCTTCGCTGGCTTCCGCCGCTGATTTCGACTGCCTCCATCATTGCCTTTTATTGGATGGCAAGCTTGATGCTGAACTCGCACTCGAAAGCTTCGCTTGCAACCATGGTCTACGCTTTGATGCCGCGCCTGTTTTCGTGGTATGTGATGGGCGGCGGTCTCAGCCGATCTTTTGGCGTGCTCTTCCTTCTTTTGGCGTGTGCTTCGACCTGGGCTTTGTTCACTCAACGCGCACCGAAGTATATTTTACTGGCTGCATTATTTGGCGCTGGCGCAGTCCTTAGTCATCCCGAAACCGGGCTTCATACCGCCGCGGCTTGCGCGTTGATTTGGCTTTTTAAAGGACGGAATTCGCGCGGTGTACGCGATGCTTTGCTAGTTATTTTCGGTGTAATTATGCTGACGTGTCCATGGTGGGGAACGGTATTATTTCAACACGGTTTTGCGCCATTTCAATCAGCGCTTAATACAGGCGGACATAATGCGTTGTTCTGGCTACCGTGGATCACATTTGATTTTGCAGAAGAACGTTTCGCTACGATTCTGACTGTGCTTGGATTGATCGGCTTCGCGGTTCAAGGTGCGCGGCGGGATTGGTTCTTGCCGCTTTGGGTGTTGATTCCATTTGTAGTGGAACCGCGCAGCGCCACGGCGATAGCGGCGATTCCACTTGCGATGCTTGGAGGAATCGGACTTTCAGATTTGATCATTCCTGGTATTGCGGCTCTAGATTCGAAGTCGAAGAATGAAGTGCATGATTGGACGGAATATCTTGCTCAAGGACGCGTTACGAAAATCGTTCTTAGTTACATTCTGCTCTTTGCATTGATTGGCGCAGTTATCTATGATTTTAGTCTCACGAATTATATTGTCTCGCGGGATGATCGCAGCGCGATGAATTGGATTGCGAATAACACACCCGCGGACAGCCGCTTCATTGTTATAACTGGCCGCTCCGATCCGTTGGAAGATCCGCTAACAGAATGGTTTCCCGTTTATTCACTGCGTACGAGCCAAAACACAGTTCAAGGTCAAGAATGGTTGTTGGGGAAAAAATTTATAACGTTCTTGGGTAGCCTGGATCAATTACAATCTTGTCTGAACGATTCGCCTTCCTGCGTTGAGAATTGGGCGAGCTCGAATCATCTTAAATATGATTATCTATATATTGAGAAACCATCCCAAACGAATCAGACGCCGGGTTTGCTTTTATATTTGTTGAGACAAAGCCAGAGCTATAATCCTGTCTTTGAAAATAATAGCGCGGTCATCTTTGCTCGAAAATAACCTTAACTTTATTTTTCTCTGATGAATATTACCGCCATATTATCTTGATAAACTTCTTTCCATCCCGCCGATGGAAGCAGTTTGATGATTGGCCATGTCGGCTCTAATAAAATAGTTTGGACTTTCCATTGATCCAGAACTGCGAACCCTTGCGGCGTTCCGTCTACCACATCCCACCAGTCATTGATTAGATCATTTCCATATAGGTCTGCGCGCCCATCAATAAAGACCGGAGATTGCGGCAACGACCAAGTTAAATATCCGCCCCAATTATAAGAATTAAACAGATGACCGTTAGTTGGATTTTCTTTTAGCCATTGGACTGCGCCTGACGGAACATTCTTATTGACCTCTGCTGGAGTGGACACAATATAGGCGTGGCCCAAGGCTGTCAAGCCGATCACGGCGATGAGAACTGAATTCAAAATCACATTCATCTTTGCGGAGAAAAGCATCTTCGGTTCTTTGCTCACGCCGATTACGAAATCCGTTTTTATATTTTCGATCGCGCTGTTGGCCCATTCTGCCAAGGTCGGCGCGGCGATGATCGCAAGCGGAGCAATAT
>JBAUMB010000010.1:0-2421 GCA_049578465.1 Anaerolineales bacterium | reverse complement strand
GAATGAGATCAGCGAGGAGTGGTTGACCGGCAGAACCTATGTGACTTTTGAAGGTTCAACTTAATCGCAACATAAAATTGCGAGGTAACACTTGATCGAAATTACAGAAAAAACCTTGCACTATCATATTTTCTAATTAGGAACATGCAAGCATTGACCCCCAAATCAATATTAAATAGGTCACGTAGTATCTGTTTTTCCGAGAGATTTTTTGCAACATATTGGTTCGGTTTTACTGAAGCTATTTCAGAAGCTTTATTAAATCCTTCCACCGAAAACAACCTATGCCGAAGTATTGAAAAAGCTTCATAAATTGGTTTTATGTCATCATCTTCTTTAAGTAATCCAATCGACGTTTCTGATTGCGAAAGCTTAGGCATTTTTTGACCTTTAAATAAGAACGATTCGCGATCTCTTTCAATCAGAGGTTCAAGCTTACTGCCATTATGCTTCCATAAATAATCCTTTATTACTGCCACTCTTTCTTTTGATAAATCCTTTGAAAGCTCCGAGACTAACTCCCAGCTATATGTCTTATTCTTATGCTGAAAAGTTATTTTCCATTTTCCACTTTTCTTTTGAGTTCCCTTGACGAATTCGCCTAAATTGAAGATGGTATTAAGAAAACGTGTTTTTCCTGATGCCGTATCGCCAACAATTAAATTTATATTTGATAGCTTAACGTTGTTGAATTTCCACCCTTTATCTTCAGCATCTTGATATTGATATTCCATTATTTTCATACTGGCATCTCCATTATTCTACATTTGAATAATCAGCATAAGTGTTCTGGACGCCCACTAGATTAAGAATATTATTAAATTCCAGAGTTAAAATATTATAGCAAATTAAATGTTCTTTTTGCTACTCATTAAAAAATCGGTTTTTCGTAAAAAATCCAATTTCCTTGCCGCGTTGTTTGTTTTGCAGGAATCTCATTTGATCCAAAACTGGAATTGACTTTGTCCTAAAAATGCCAATTGGAGGGGAACGCCCATCAAGCTGGCAACGCCGCCAGCAATTCCCCAGAATAGCGCGCCAAAGATCGGCACATACCACATCAAGAAAAACAAAATCCAAACGCCGAACCCGGCGAACTGGTTCACTTGTTGACGAAAGTCATTGGGCAAAAAAGGGGCAATGATTCCATATCCATCCAGCGGCGGAATCGGAATCAGATTCAATACCACCGCGATCACTTGCAACAGACCGAGAAATGCTAGCGCGGGCCAGAGTCCGCTTGAGGTCACGGGACCGAAACGCAACACGAGTCCAATGATGATGGCGAGAATCAGATTCGCAGTCGGACCCGCCAGCGAAACCGCGCTCATCCAACTGCGACTCCGCAAGCGCCACGTCTCGATATAAACCGCGCCGCCGGGCAAACCGATCCCGCCCATCACCAAAAACAACAGCGGCAAAAGCAACGAATAAACCGGATGCGTATATTTGAGCGGGTTGAACGTGAGATAGCCTTTGTCTTTCACGGTCGTGTCGCCGCCGAGATAGGCAACCAGCGCGTGCGAGAACTCATGCAGGCACAACGAAAAAATCCAGCCGATCAAAACAATAACGAAAGTTAGGAACTTCATTCTTCATATCCTTTCGGATGAGTCCGATGCCATTGCCACGCGCTGGCAATGATGTCTTGCAGATTATCATGTTGCGGCTTCCAGTTTAATTCGCGGCGGATCTTTTCCGATGAAGCCACCAGTCGTGCCGAATCACCGGCGCGTCGCGCGGACTCGATAGCGGGGATTCGTTTACCGGTTACTTTGCGAGCGGTCTCGATCACTTCACGCACCGAATAGCCGGTTCCACTGCCGAGGTTGTAAATCATTTTATCTTTTTGATCCAACGCTTTCAACGCCAGCAGATGTGCCGAGACTAAATCCGCAATATGAATGTAGTCGCGGATGCATGTTCCATCGGGAGTGGAATAATCCGTGCCGAAGATGGTCGCCGATTCTCTTTGTCCGAGTGCGACGCGCAACACTAACGGAATCAAATGCGATTCAGGTTGATGCGCTTCGCCGCGTCCCGGCAATGCGCCGCAAGCATTGAAATAACGCAAGCACGCGAAATGCAATCCGTGAATTTGGCGATACCATTCCAAAGTTTGTTCGGTCATCAATTTGGTTTGGCCATACACATTGGTCGGGCCGAGCGGCGAATCTTCGGTGAGCGGCTGGTCGCTTGAAACATAGACCGCGGCGGTGGACGAAAACACAAACTTCTTGATTCCGGCGCGCGTTGCCGATTCGATCAAGCTCAATGAATTGACAAAGTTATTGTGAAAGAAACGTCCCGGGTCTTTCATCGACTCGCCCGCTTCGATGAATGCCGCGAAGTGCATCACGGCATCGAAATCGCCGCTGATCAATGCATCTGCTAACGCGTGAGTATCATCCAACGAGGCGT
>JBAUMB010000009.1:0-2330 GCA_049578465.1 Anaerolineales bacterium | reverse complement strand
CGCTCGTCTTATAGCCTTGAACTTTATAAGTAAACGTAAGTTCTAGGAGAGCCTTTTTCTCCTCTGGCGTAAAACGGTAGGTAGTCGACTCTTTGCCGATATCTTTCACTGCCTTGCGAATTAATGGAGTAATATCTTCTTGAATGTTTGCCTGTACTGCGTTCTTCAGTGCATGCATGCTGGCATGATTGCTTGCTTGATTGGATTCTTGATTACTTGTTGGCTTGCCTGCACGCAATTCTTCTTTAACTTTTTTACCAGACACTTCAGTCCGGACTAATACAGATTTTTCAGAGTCAGGAATAGGCAAGACAGGTTTGGCAGGAACAGAGAAAAAGGGACTATCTGCCAAACCGGACTTCGTCATCGGGACAACACCTCCTTTACCAAAGCTTTATAAGCAGAAGCACCTGCACTTGTAGGTGAGTATCCAAAGATATTGGTGTGATTGGAATGCGCTTCTTCGAGGCTGACATTCTTGGGAATGGTTGTGCGAAAAACTTGGTCGCCGAAATATTCCCGAAGTTGCTTTTCAACATCTTTGGAAACATTTGTATGATCCGAGAAAGTGCACAGAACTCCGAGGATATCCAATTCAGGATTGAGTTGCGTTTGCCTGATCATGTCAATGGTCTCTCGTAATTGAACCAGTCCGGTAAGCGCAAAGAATCCAGTCGATACCGGAACCAGAAGTTTATCGCTGGCTACGAAAGCGTTGATTGTCAATATCCCCAGAGATGGGGGAGTGTCAATGATGATGTAGTCGAATCGATCCTTGACCTTCTCCAAAGCGCGTTTCAGCCGCTCGCTGCGATTATCGAATGCTTGTGAAAGCTCCAGATCAATGCTGGATAGGCGAATATGCCCTGGAACAATACTCAGGTTGGGAGAGTCTGTTTTACGAATAACACTGGAGAGGGGAGTGAAATTGATGATGACGTTATACAGGGATTGTTCGAGAGGTACTTCGACTTCCGGATGAATGAAGACTCGTGTGGTGTTGGCCTGTGCATCGGTATCGATCAATAACACTTTGTATCCTTCCAGTGCAAGCCCGGCAGACAAATTGATCGCAGTTGTGCTTTTTGCGACTCCTCCTTTTTGATTGGCAATCGAGATTATCATGTCTTTTCAATACGTCTTACATACTCCGAACTAATTAAGCGCAATAGCGCAGAAAGCGTAATGTTCCGCTCGTTAGCGAGAATTTGTAATGCATTCTTTAACCGGACAGGCGATAAGAACTTGATTAGCACTTCGTTTTGTTTCTTGGAATTTTCACCCTGGTACATAAATGGGACATGCTTGGGACAGTACAACCAGTTAAGCAAATAAGGAATGGATTGTCAATACCCGAGTCTTTCTCCAATGGCTTTTCTGAATGTCTGATAAAGACGTTGTGTGACGCTATGCAGTAAAGTTTAAGGCTTAATTACACAGCAAGCCCTAAACTGCTATTTTCTACTTCTGTTGTGCCGATCAAGGAGTTATTTCATCCTGTATGACTGTAACAATTAGTCGCATGGCGCGAGAGCGCCACTTGGCCGAAGTGAAGGATGGCAAAGAAATGAATAGGAACTACGCGCTCAGGCGTGTAGTCTCTGACTATGGCACACTGGAAATAAGTAAGAGGTAACAAAAAGGAGGCCAATTGGAGGAATGAGTTGTGCCAATAAGTTGACAATCAGATGGGTTAGGAGTCCATGTGATCCATAAACAAGAACTGCTGTCGTGGCTCCGGCTTACTGTCGTTTTCCGCCGCGGCATAGTTTGTGATTAGTGCTTCGATCATCGGATGCCTAAGATCCTCGGTTGCGCCAACATGATAATAGTGGGTTTTAGTGAAGACATGAAATCCATTGGATGCCCACATCTTCTCGACCTGCGCATTTGTTCTGAATTCATTGCTGTGCCAAGTCGATAATATGAATCGGCAAGGAAGGCTAGTAAGCAACTCAGCTAAATCGTCTTCATTTTGCTGGGACCAGGAGTTGAAGTAATCCACATGACGACCGGCATAAGGCGGATCAGCATAGACAATGTCCTGAGGTTTTGCCGAACTCAGAGTCTCCTTGAAGTCTGCGACTTTGAATTCCCAGTCTGAAGCTGAAATGACTTTGGAAATGTTCTGCACCTGATTGGCGATTTTCGTGATATAGGCGGGCGAAAATCGCTCAGGCTTCCGACAGAAAGGAACGTTGAATTTTCCAGCCTTATTGAAGCGCATAACCCCATTAAAACAAGACCTGTTCAAAAATAAAAAGTCGAGGGAATTTGGGTTCTCGTTGAATCGGTCTCTCACAAAATAGTAGTGGCGCTCGCCATTGGAA
>JBAUMB010000008.1:0-11029 GCA_049578465.1 Anaerolineales bacterium | reverse complement strand
CCCCATGTGAGCCAACGAAAGGGGAGCAGGCTGACGGTCGAGCGCGAGGCGTAATTTATCCGGCGCGAGTCGTCTGTCTTTGGCGGATCGAATAAAACTCGCGGCGAGAGTCTCGATGAGTTGGGGCCAATCCTTATCGCGCACGCGGCGAGTCTGATAATCGTCGAGCGCAGTTGAGATGTACTGATCGAGAAAATCGGGATGAGTTTGAACCCAGGCGCGCGCTGCATCGGCAATCATGGACGATGAAGCGGTCTCGTCCACGATGGAAAATTTTTTATCGAGACCCACCAGCGGCGGATTCTCGCGGACGATGTCGTGCGCCAGCCCGTGCAGTGTGCGGACGCGATAGCCGAGCTGCGGGATGAGGCCGCGCGCTTGAATGAACTCGCCGATGCGCGCCGAGAAATTGTCCACCGCCGAGTTGACCAGCGTGACAATGAGTACTTCTTGATCGCGCTCGAGCTGACCGCTCGAAATAATTTGCGCGGCGAGCGCCGAGAGCGTGTGCGTCTTGCCGGAGCCGGGCACAGCCGAAATGCCAAGCGTGCCGCCTGTATATTTCAGGATTTCGCGTTGCGATGGACGAGGAGTGAACTCCATTGTTGTGCTCTAGATGCCTACCAGAAAATTCGCAAAAAAATTTCCGAACGTAAATGCCATACAACTATAAAGTTTAGTTTATTTTTATATTTCTCAATCCAATTAGGGATTCGTTCTTTTGGACAACGCAAAATATATTCTGATAGAACTTCACCGTAAAATACTGCTTTTTCGATAGATTCAAAATCTTTAGATGCTTCAAGTATTTTTTCAAGAACACTCTCTTTGCTAAGAGCTGCATATCTTGAATTCAGGAGCGAGAATCTTTTTGTAATGAATGAACGAAAAAAATTGCTTCGGAAGTGCCTAGAAAATATTGTAAGCTGTCCTTTTTTCCAAGTGGGATCAATCCTCGATAACGCGGATTGGAATGCTGGAGCCACCGAATCCAAATGTTGTGGAAGTAATATTTCTAGTAGTTTGTTCATATCATCATCAGAGAATTTGAATTGTTTATTGACTTGATCGATTCCTTGATGGTGTTGGATATCGAAGGTATCCCAAAGTTCTTTTCGCTTACCTTTTGCTTTCTGATTAACCATTTTCTTGCTCCTGCAACACTCTTTGAAACGCTCTCAACAATTCGCCGCGTTGCTCAAATCCGCTTTCGCCCAGATTGCTGATGCCCAAATAAATTTTCTCGCGGCAGCGATGCAACAATCCCGAAACCAAACGCGCCATCGTTCCCTGATTGGTCTGCTCTTCGTCGGCAAATGTCCATTGTCTGCCAACGGGCCATGCGCGGCTTAACACTTGCGGATGAGTCAACGGCTGGTCGAGGCGCTCATACCATCCGCTCGAACCAGCATCGAGCCAGAACTGAACGGTCACAGGCCGGTTCATCGTCAGGAACGTATAAGCAGGCGCGACCAAAACGGATTCTTCGTTTTCTGCTTTCCACGATTCCAAATATTGTGCGGCAATGACGCCCTCTTGAAGCATGGCGATATATTCGCGTCCGAAATCAAAATCGGGATGATCTCGATCCACGAATGACGGCTCCATCGCCAGACGAAATTTCCGAATCGACTCGATCAAACTGGCGGCGACACGCGCCGCGTCGAGGTTGCGATGGAATCCAAACCCGGGCTGAGATAACACTTCACCGAAGAAGCGCCGCATGAAATAATCGAGGGGCAGAGGTTGTTCTTCGCGATAATTCAAAATCCAATCTCGAAGCATTGAATAGCGATTGCCATAAGTAAATGTGATGCGTTCCTGTTTATCAGGATTGATTTGATCGAAAGATGAAAGCGTAAAATCTCTCACGCGATAAACAATCTCAGCCAACAATTGTGCGCGCACTAAATCCATATCGAGGGCGAGCTTGAGCGCGTAGGCAACGTCGAACTTGGATGGATGAACATTCCAATATGGATGAGCTAATGCGGCAAGAGTCAACAATGCTTGCGATGCAGGTTCGTCACGCAGCGAACGCGACGGACGATGTGTCCGCCACGGAATATTCTTGGCTTCGAGTCGACTCGTGATGGCAAAGCGCAACGCATCGGAAAGATACGGCGCAAGAATCACAATCTCAGATGCAGGCAAGCTGTCATTAGAAATCATTGAATGAATTTGTTCAACAATAGCATCAAGCAATTCGGGATAGAAGCGAGAATTAATAATTGATAACGTTGATTCGCTTGCTCCCCGCACTTTATTTCTTTGAGTTGAAAGGGGAGAAGCAATCGGATTGATTGTATCGGTGAGTGAGTTTGCTAAATGCGCAATTCCTTCTGATACAACGAATGATTCGTCAAATGTTATTTGCTCATTGCAAAGTTCTCGTAGAGCAAAAGCGGTGTCCACGTCGGCGCCGAGGAAGCGACGGTAGCCCGCGTCTTCATCATAGATCAATAATGCCGAGTCAAATTGCGGCAGCCATTCGCGAATCAAATCGTGAGCGCGCGGAACATCTTCTTCAATATTGTCGTAGATCAAGTGCTGATACGTTTTGATAAGATAATCGTGCACAAGTGAATCGGGCCACAAATAATCCCAGAAGATTTCGAGTTGCAAAGAGAAATCGAGCAGGTTGTTTTTCAAACAAAATTCGCGGAAGCGCGTGGCGCAATCTTGCGCGTCAGTATAGATTCTTCGCTGGCCCGGATCACCAAACCAAGCTGAATCAAGCCGCGAGCCGATTTCGGTAAATGGAAAACCGACCGCGGCTGATTTGTTAAGGTTGTCGAGGATTTGGGAGTATAAACGATTGCGGTCAATCGTCACCGACTCGAAATAACCTTGATCCAATAATGGCCGGACAATGTGCGCCATGTAATATTGTGCGGTTTCAAGAGTTAAAAAAACAGGCGGACGATCAGCGTGAGCGAAGCCGGCTTTTTGTGCAGCCAATGGCCAGAACAAATCAACCATGCGGCGTGCTAATCCGCCAACGGTGGCGGGGGTCACTTCACCGCCCGCGATTCTTTCAGGTGATCGAATGATTTCAAGATACGGTTCTTGCAGAGTCCGTTGCGGTGTGAGGACGAGAATCGAATCGCCGTTCACGCCGTTTGCTAAAAGGTATTTAAGTCGTTCCACGCCGACAGTGGATTTGCCTGTTCCGGCGGGGCCGGCGAGAAAAAGCTTGGATGAAATATCAGCTTCGATAACGGCGAGTTGGTTTCGGGTTGGAGAGATGCGATTCACATCTTAAGGGTAGCGGATGCAAAGAGATTTGTCAACAACAAAAAATGGCGTCTCCATTAAGACGCCATTTAAACAAACAGGAGGACACAAAAGAATCTAACTTAGATTTTTTGCTAAGAATTTAGTCGCGCGTTCCCACGCATCTTTCGCCGCTTCAGGTTTGTAAACGCTCGGATCGTCATCGCGGAAAAAAGCATGGCCTGAGTTTGGATAAACAATGACTTCGTGCTCTAAACCCAATTTGCCCAATCGCTTATCGAACTCTTCAATCGTGCCAACCGGAATAGATTGATCTTTATCGCCGAACATGCCCAACACGGGTGCGTGAAGATTCCCAAGCTGATCAAATAACTGTTGCATCCCTCCGCCATAGAAGGTGCAGATGGCGTCAACAGGGCGGCTGATGCCAAGCGCCAGCGACATGCGGCCACCAAAACAAAAGCCGACAGTTCCGACTTTGCCATTGCAATCCGAAAGATTTTTCAGTGCATCGAAAGTTTTTTGAAGATCGGCGGCCGCGCTTGCACCGTATTTTTGATTCAACTTCATGGCGGCATCATTATCGCCAAGTTTGGCAAGCTCGCCATGAAAAAGATCAGGCGCAAATGCCAGATAGCCAACCGACGCGAAGCGATCCGCAACCGATTTGATGTGATCGCTGAGTCCCCACCATTCTTGGATGACGATCAATCCGGGCCAGGGACCAGCGCCTTTTGGTTTTGCAAGATGACCGGAAACGCTTCCGAGTTGTGTCAGTTCGCTCATATTATTCTCCTTTGGTGAGTTTATCTAGTTTGATTATACTTATGAAATTGCTTAATTAACCGAGAAAGGAATATCAATGACGGATTGAAAATGGAATTGTAAAGGATGGCTAAGGCTGGATTTTGAAACAATGAATATTACTCTCGCATAGATATCATCATTTTGCAGCAGGGCGGTGAACTTGTTAGGGTCATAATATGGATTGCGGGTGATTCCAATCGAAAACGGGTCAATACTCTTGTTGGGATTCGCGGGCTGAATCCCAAGAGCAGATACTTTCGATACCGTTCCAGCTTCATCAACCACCCAGAAGGATGCCAACGAAATCGGTCCATTTTGCGCCGGATTTAGATTCCTGATTCTTACTGCCATGTCGACAAAGATATTCCCCTTGTCAGTCGGGTATTCGTACATACCGAAAAAGAAAAGCGTCGGACGACTTACCGCACCTTCTAGCACAGTAACCTCCCAATTGCCGTTCGAAGCGGGTGTGCCAACCGCTGGCACAAGCGTTGGGGTAAGAGTTGGAGAAGGGGCAAGAGTTGGTGTTGGAGACAAAGTTGGAGAAGGGGTCAAGCTTGGAATGGCGGTGAATGTGGCAGTTGGTACAACTGTAGGAACAAGAAAAACCCCAGGACGACAGCCGTTTAGCATGAGTGCGATAACCAAAATCCATGCAGTTGTTAAACGAGTAGCGCTCATATTGTTCTCCCTTGACGAATGTTTTGATTTATTATACCCACGAAAATTCTTTTTTCAGCCGTTGACATGGACACACCATGCCATTATAATATTGTCCGCTTCTGCCCTGGCAGTTGGATTTGCCGGGGCGGTTGTTTGTCGAAGATGCTGGTGCTCTTCCAGCGCGAAGATCCCGCGGTAGCGGGAAAGACCAGCTTCCCCAATGATCGGCGTAGGATCGGCTCACGAGCCGAGAATCCCGCGGATAAATTGGCGAAGTGAATGACTGGAGAAAATATGAGATACGCAATTGTAGAAAGCGGCGGCAAGCAATATAAAGCCGTCGAAGGGCAGACGATTGAAGTGGATCGTCTGGCTGATAAAGAAGGCGATCATCTGGATTTGATGACGCTGTTGATGGCGGACGGCGATGACGTGCTGGTCGGGACTCCGACCGTGAGCGGCATCGAGGTCAAAGCCACTGTTGTCGATCACTTCCGCGGCGAAAAACTCTTCCGTTTTAAATACAGCCCCAAGAAACGCATTCGTGTGCGCGGCGGACATCGTCAGCAATATACGCGGCTGATGGTGGATTTCATCGGCAAACCCGGTGAGACTCGTAAAGTAGAAAAAGTTGAACCGAAGCCCGTCGTCGAAAAGAAAGCCGCACCGAAAGTTGAAAAGGCGGAAGCGGAGTCAAAAGTCAAAGCTGAGAAGCCCGCTTCAACTCCTGAAAAAGAAGCGAAGCCCAAGAAGGCTCCAGCCAAGAAATCAACGGTAAAAGAATCTGAAAAGAAACCCTCGACCAAAAAGTCGAGCAACTAAAGTGAGAGGTAGAAATGGCTCATAAAAAAGGTGGTAGTTCCAGCCGCAACGGACGCGACTCTAATGGTCAGCGTTTAGGCGTCAAGCGTTATGGTGGCGAATTTGTGTTGGCGGGCAATATTTTGATTCGCCAACGCGGCACCAAGATCAAGCCCGGATTAAATGTGGATGCCGGTAAAGATGACACGTTGTTCGCTACGGCGAGCGGCGTGGTGATGTTCGATGTGGTGCGCGGCCGCAAACGTGTCAACGTGATGCCGGTGGTAGAGGAATAACATGAAAGCAGAAATTCATCCGAAATATTATACTGATGCCAAAGTGGTTTGCGCTTCGTGCGGTACTACTTGGACAACGGGTTCCACCAAAAAAGAGTTGCGCGTCGACATTTGTTCGAACTGCCATCCGTTCTTCACCGGCGAAGGTCAGCGCATCATGGATATCGAAGGGCAGGTGGATCGCTTCTATAAGAAACTATCCGCTCGGCAAACTTATGTGGATACCAAAAAGGCGCGCGATATCGCGAAGAAATCTCCCGAGCGTCCCATCGCGGAACTTGAGCTTTCTCCCCGCGCGGCGGAGGCTTTAGCAAAAGCTGGAATCGTTGAAGTCAACCAATTGTTAAAGAAACTTTCTGAAGGCGAAGCGGCTGTGCTTGCCATCGAGGGCTTTGGCCAGAAGTCATTGATTGACGCCAAGAAAAAATTGCGCGCGTTGGGTTACGAGTTGCCCGAGACATCCGCCGCGGATGCGTCCGCGTAGGATTTGCAGAGGAAGTTTAATCAGGTAAACTTGACAGGCAGATGCGAAAGTGTCTGCCTGTTTTGCTGATAAGGAGAATGCATGCGCCATACTCACGGCTCGATTGAAGTGATTTGCGGCTCGATGTTCAGCGGCAAGACAGATGAATTGATTCGACGGCTGATCCGCGCCAGGATCGCCAAGCAAAAAGTGCAAGTCTTCAAACCCGCCATAGATATTCGATATGCCGTTGAAAAAGTCACATCGCATATGGGCACGAATTTCGAAGCGATTCCCGTTGAGAAGGCGGCGGAGATTCGCAGTAAGCTTGAAGCGGACACCACTGTCGTTGGCGTGGACGAGGCGCAATTTATGGACGCCGAAGTCATTAATGTCGCTCAAGAATTGGCGGAACGCGGCGTCCGCGTGTTGGTAGCTGGACTCGATATGGATTTTCGCGGTGAGCCATTTGGACCGATGCCGATGCTGATGTCGAAGGCAGAAAGAGTCGATAAACTTCATGCCATCTGCATGGTGTGTGGCGATGAAGCATCGAGAACACAACGACTTGTCAATGGAAAGCCAGCGCGCTATGATGATCCGGTGGTGATCGTCGGCGCGTCGGAATTATATGAAGCGCGTTGCCGTATTCATCACGAAGTGCCGCGCTAGTTTGCAGGAAGAAATAGATGCAAGATTATAAAGAAGTATTAGCCGAAGTTTTAATCGACGAAAAAACGTTGCAGAGTCGAATCGCGGAACTCGGCGCCGAGATCAGCCGCGATTATCAGGGAAAAGATTTGATTCTCATTTGCATATTGCGCGGCGGCATGATTTTTCTTGTGGACCTGATGCGCCATATCACGGTTCCGCACATGATGGATTTCATGGCGGTCTCTTCGTACGGCGCGGGCGTGCGCGAATCGAGCGGCAGTGTGCGCGTGACGTACGATCTTCAAACCGATATACGCGGCAAGGACGTGTTATTAATCGAAGATATTGTGGATAGCGGCAACACAATTGCTTCCGTGCTTGAATTTCTGCAAACGCGTCAGCCGCGTTCACTCAAAGTCTGCGCTTTGCTGGATAAGGAAGAACGGCGCGAAGCGGTCGTGCCGGTAAATTATCGCGGGTTTGCTATCCCGAATAAATTCGTCTTTGGCTATGGTCTCGACCTCGATGAGTATTATCGCAATCTTCCTTTTGTTGGCGTAGTAGATCTTAAAAAATATAAACCGCCCGTCTAAAAAAATATGGAAAATCAAGACTCTTATGCAGGGCACTGGGTAGCAAAAGTGCGCGGCAAGATCGTCGCGCAGGGCGGAACACCTGAGCAAGCTTTGCATGCGGCGCAAATGAGCCGTCACAAAGAAAAGCCTGAAATTATTTATATGTCTCTTCCGCTTCCTTTTTCACCATTATTAGATTCCATTCGTGATGCATTGCCGGACGTTGAGCTCTATCTCGTCGGCGGGGCAGTGCGCGACATGTTGTTGAATCGCGTTTCGCATGACCTTGACTTTGCAGTTCCTAAGGATGCGATTCAAATCGCTCGACGCGCAGCGAATGCGCTTCATGCCGACTTTTATGTCTTGGACGAATCGTTTGATACGGCCCGCGTCATTCTCTCCGCCGATAACGGCACGCGCGATATTTTGGATTTCGCGGCATTCCGCGGCGCTGATCTTGATGCTGATCTGCGCGGCCGCGACTTCACCATCAATGCGATCGCATTCGATCTTCGCCATCAAACGATTCTCGATCCACTTGGAGGCGCATCCGATTTGCGCGCCAAATTAATTCGGGCTTGCTCGGATTCGTCGCTCAAAGATGATCCAATTCGAATCTTACGCGCGGTGCGTCAAGCCGCGGCATTCGATTTCAAGATCGAATCCGAGACGCGCAAAGAGATGAAACAAGCTGTGTCTTTGCTTCCGAATATTTCTCCTGAACGCCAGCGTGATGAGATATTTAAAATTCTCGAAGGTCCGCGCCCTGACGCGTCTTTACGCGCATTGGAAATGCTCGGAGTGTTTCCGCATCTTTTGCCCGAACTTTCAGCGATGAAGGGCGTTGAACAGTCTCCGCCGCATGTACACGATGTTTGGGAACATACCTTGAGTGTTATCAATCATCTTGATGGGATTATTGCTTCTCTTGTGCCTAATCAGGAGACTGAGAAAAGTAATGATTTGTTCACTGGTTTGCTGTCTGTCCGTCTCGGACGTTACCGCGAACAATTCGCCAAGCATTTCAATCAAACTCTAAACGCGGATCGCTCGATGCGCGCCTTGTTGTTTTTCGCGGCGTTGTATCACGATGTATCAAAACCGGCTACGAAGTCCGTGGATGATACGGGACGGATTCGATTCTTCGATCATGATCAATTTGGCGCGAAGGTCGCCGTCGAACGAGCACACGCTTTGAATCTCAGCAACGACGAAATTGAACGATTAAGAATCATTATCGAAAATCATATGCGCTTTCATTTCTTCACGAGCCGCATGGAAGGCGAAAAGAAAGAACCGTCGCGCAAATCCATTTATCGTTTCTTCCGTGACGCGGGTGAAGGCGGCGTGGATTTGGTTTTGCTTGGTCTCGCTGATCTGCGTGGCACGCGCGCTCACACGTTGACACAAGAAAGTTGGGGCGCCGCGTTGGATGTCGCAAGAATCTTGCTGGAGAATTATTGGGAGAAGCCGCAAGAAACAGTCGCACCGCCGCGTCTATTAAATGGACTCGATGTGATGAACGAATATCATCTCGAAGCGGGACCCGTTATCGGTCAGTTGCTCGATGCGATTCGTGAAGCACAAGCCGTCGGTAAAGTCTCGACGCGTGAACAAGCCTTGGCATTTGGTCGTGAATGGTTGAAGGAAAATCAAAAATGAATTATGTCTTCTTTGATCTCGAAACTCAAAAGTTGTTTCAAGATGTTGGCGGACGTGATGCGAGTAAATTGCGTCTGGCTTGCGGCGTGACATATTCGACGGATAAAAATGATTTCAAAGTTTATTGGGAACGCGATGCGCAAGCGTTGGTTGACGAATTGAAAGCCGCTGATAAAGTGATCGGCTTTAACATTCGCGATTTTGATTACGAAGTATTGCGTCCTTATGCTCCGACCTTTAACCTCGCATCGGTTCGGACTTTGGATTTACTCACCGACTTGAATCGGATTCTTGGCTTTCGCATTCCGTTGGATTCGCTTGCCAAGGCTTGCCTGAGCGCGGAGAAAACTGCCGATGGAATTCAATCGGTGGAATGGTTTCGCAATGGCGAGTTGGATAAAGTCGCTGAATACTGTAAAGCCGATGTGGATATCACACGACGCGTCTATGAGTTTGGGCGCGATAATGGATTCGTTTATTATTTTTCAAAACTGGGAAGCAAATTAAAAGTGAACGTAAATTGGAGATAAAATGGAAAAAACAAAAGTCAATGGCATCAATGTTGCTTACGAGCGCCGTGGACGCGGTGAACCATTAGTTTTGATTCACGGTTATCCGTTGGATGGTACGACCTGGAGTGAAGTCGCATCGTTGCTCGAAAATGATTTTGATTTAATTATTCCTGATTTGCGCGGAATGGGTCAATCGGATGCAGTAGATAAAACTTATACTGTGGCTGACCTTGCATCTGATATTGCTGGTTTGCTCGATTATCTAAAAATCCAAAAGACATTTATCGCTGGTCACTCCATGGGCGGATATGTCGCATTGGCATTCGCGCGCGCCTATCCAAATCGCGTGCGCGGACTTGGAATGATCTCTTCTCAGGTTCTCGCTGATTCGCCGGAACGCAAACAAGGTCGTTATAAAACAGCGAAAGATGTTGAAGAAAAAGGAATCGCCGTGGTTGTTGATTCGATGTCAACAAAACTTTCCGCGGATGCGCGCATTCAAGCATTTGTGCGCGATGTGATGCAAAGACAAAAGCCGGCAGGCGTAATCGGCTCACTCAAAGCCATGGCGGAACGACCTGATTCAAGTGATCTGTTTAAATCGTTTAAGTTTCCGGTTGTGATCGTGCATGGCGATGCAGACGCATTGATCCCTGTTGAGCGCGGACGCGAGATGAATACCGCGCTTCCCTCCGCACATTATGCCGAGTTGAAGGGCGCAGGTCACATACCGATGATGGAGAATCCAAAAGAAGTGGCGGAGAGGTTAGCGGTCTTGAGATTTTCCTTGGAGTCAGATAATAAAGAATAATCTAACGCTGTGTGGATGGCATTCATTGTCTCACTAGCTTGTCACGGGCGAAGTCTCTGAAACAGTTGACTTGAGTATCATCATGAAAAGCGCGTTTCGGAAAGATCGTAAACTTCCCCTTGCCAATAACCAGTAAGAAAACAGTTTTGCCTTCGATGAAGCTTTTGTAATCATTCCAGTTTCCCTTCGCCTCCGATGTTTGACCTCGAAAGGTAACTCCAATATTATCGATAAGAACTTGAAAGGGCTGTTGCCCTGAGTTTTTTTGTCGAAAATAGTAAGTACGCCAATTTATTTCTCCAATAAGATCAAACCAAGCTTCTATAGCAGCGACGAAGAGAAGCAATACGTACCATCGCAACCCGCTATACAGAAAGATACTGACACAAATCAGCAACAGAATACTTGCGAACAACCTATTTAACGTCAGTTCGGGTTAGGCGATGAGAGTAGGCAAAGAGCCTAAACCCAGGGAAGGCTTCTTGGGCTTGCGGCAATAAGCAATCAGCCCGCAAATGAGGTTGACCAAAAAATTGATGGGACTTCGA
>JBAUMB010000007.1:0-6210 GCA_049578465.1 Anaerolineales bacterium | reverse complement strand
GCACCGCCCTGAGCCAAGTCAAAGGGTCAAGGAATAAAGCGGAGATTAGTCTGACGGAGATCAATAAATCATGGAAAGATATCCGCGCGGTGATCAAACCCGCATATCCCGCAGTCGAAGCCTTGCTCAATTCATGCAAGCCAATGGAAGTGCGCGGCGACGAATTAATTTTGGGATTCCAATCCAATACTTTGCGTAGGCTGATGGACGTGCCGGAGAAGTTGGATGTGATCCAAAAAGCGATTGCCGATGTGCTGGGCGTAAGTTTGAAGATCGAGTGCGCGGTGACGAATGTTCTCAAATAACCCTTGCTCTCTTCCTCTTGCGAAAGTAAACTTTGAATCTGTAACTTTCAAACCTTCGAAAGGGAGTCCTCATGCAACTCAAAGGAATCTACGCACCGATTGTTACACCGTTCAACAACGATGAATCGATCAATTATGAAGTGTTGAAAAAGCTGATTGACTTCGTGCTATCCAACGGCGTGGTCGGACTCGTGCCTGGCGGCACCACCGGCGAAGTCTACGCCTTGAGCGAGGAAGAACGTTTGGAACTATTTCAATTCGTTAAGGATTATGCCAAAGGTCGCGCGGCGCTCATCGCTGGAACAAATTCCGGTGCAACGCGTGATGTGATTCGTTATTCGCAGTCCGCCGAAAAGATGGGCTACGATGCGTTGATGGTCGCCGTCCCGCCGTATTCGCGTCCCAATCAACGCGAACTCTTAGCGCATTATCGCGACGTAGCGAAGTCGGTCAACATTCCTATCATCCTGTATAACTTTCCGTGGCGCGCCGGAACCGAAGTCGGCTACGAGGTGCTCGACGGTTTGACCGAACAAAAAAACGTGATCGGCATCAAGGAAGCCAGCGGTGAGATGGGGCGCGTTTATGAAATGCGCTTGCGTTACGGCGAGCGCTATCAAATGATCTGCGGCTCGGACGATGAAGCCCTCGATTATTTTTTGTGGGGCACGCAATGCTGGATCGGCGGTGCGGCTTCGTGCGCGCCGCGTGGACATGCGGATGTGTTGAACGCCGCGCTCGCCGGTGATTTCGTCAAAGCCCGCGCGCTCATGGACAAACTTCTGCCGCTCATGCGCAACCTCGAAAGCGGCGGTTACACCCAAAAGGTCAAGCGCGGCTGTGAACTCCTCAGCATTCCGGTTGGCATTCCGCGCCGTCCGCTTTTGCCATTGACCGATGCAGATCGCGTTGAGTTTGAACGCGTATTTCGAATCGCATCAAGTTAGAGTTCACCACGGAGATCACAAAGACCACAGAGTCCTTTAAAGAATCTCTGTGAACTCTGTGTCTCTGTGGTGATATTTGAATGGAGCAAACGATGAAGCGCATCTCATTCCTTGACTCTCACACCGGCGGCGAGCCAACCCGTTTAATCGAAGACGCATCCTCCCTCGACCTCGGCTCTGGTTCCGTTGCTGATAAATTATCTCGACTGAAAACGAATCATGACGTGTTCCGCTCACAGGTTCTCAACGAACCACGCGGCTCGGATGTTCTCGTCGGCGCACTGCTTGTCCCGCCATCTGATTCTTCTTGTCAATTCGGCGTCATCTATTTCAACAATGTCGGCTATCTCGGCATGTGCGGACACGGCACGATTGGCTTGGTCGCGTCATTATCTTATCTCGGACGAATCAATCCCGGCTCCTATAAAATCGAAACGCCCGTTGGCATCGTCGAAGCGACCTTGCACGATATGTCATTGCGAGCAGCCGCTGATGGTCGAGTAGCGAAGCGTATCGAGACCCGAAGCAATAACATGTATCCAAACCGCGTCTCCGTTCGCAACATTCCCGCCTATCGCTATCAAAAACAAGTCGCCGTTGAAATTGATGGACGCACTATTCACGGCGATGTGGCTTGGGGCGGCAATTGGTTCTTCCTCGTGCATGATCATGGATTGCAAGTCGATTTGCACAACCTCGATCAACTCACCGACTTCGCATGGCGCGTCCGTGAAGCGTATACTCGCATGGGCATCGTCGGCGCGGATGGACATGAAGTGGATCACGTTGAACTCTTCGCTGAAACTCCCGATGCAGATGGCAAAAGTTTTGTCTTGTGCCCCGGCAAAGCCTATGATCGCTCACCATGCGGAACGGGAACGAGCGCTAAGCTCGCTTGTTTATATGCAGATGGGAAATTGAAAGCCAGTCAAGTCTGGAAGCAACAAAGTGTAGTGGGCAGTATCTTTGAAGGAAGCGTTGTGAGCGATGGAGACAAAATCATTCCGACCATCACGGGCGAAGCCTGGGTGATGGCAGAAGGTCAACTATTGATTGATGATCGCGATCCATTCAAAGATGGTATACGATCTTAACTCACCACAGAGAACACGGAGTTCACCGAGTATTTTTAAAAACTTTGTGTTCTCTGTGTCTCTGCCTGCACTTGGTGCAGGTACAAGTGTGGTAAAAATATTCTTATGACTATCAAAACAGACATCCTCATTATCGGTGGCGGTTCGATTGGATTGAACTGCGCGTATTACCTTTTGAAATCGGGACGAAAAGTAACCATTGTTGATTCAAAAGAAATCGCCAAAGGAAGTTCTTCGGGCAACGCAGGTCACATCGTGCCGAGTCATATCGTTCCGCTTGCCGCGCCGGGCATCATTGGCACGGCCATGAAATGGATGCTTGATTCTAATAACAGCCCATTCGGAATGAAGGTTAGCCTCGACCCATCCTATCTTTCATGGCTGATTCAATTTGCAAGAGCCTGCAGTGAAGCCAATGTTCAACGTGCCATTCCGCCATTGAATGCTCTTGGACAATTAAGTTCTGCTAACTTTGCGAATCTGATTGCCAATGAAAAGTTTGATTGTCATTATCAACAAACCGGCTTATTGTTTTTATACAAGACACAAGAAGCCTTCGATGGCGGCAAGCATGAAGCCGAAACACTGCATCAACATGGACTGCCTGCCGAGGTCTTAGACAAAGACGCTTTACATCAACGCGAGCCTGCCGCGTTGCCGGATGTGATCGGCGGTGTGCACTTCACCGGCGATGCATCATTGAACCCAGCGCGTTTCTTGGAACGCTTGTCAATGCGTGTGCGTGAATTAGGCGCGGATATTTATGAAAACAATCCTGTAACTAGCTTTGAGATTCAAGATAAAAAAATTCGCGTCGTTCACACATCGAACGAAGATTTTGAACCCGAACAAGTGGTGCTTGCTGCCGGAGCATGGTCACCGAATGTTATGCGTGGATTGCACTTGAACATTCCCGTTCAACCTGCGCGTGGATATAGCATCACAATGTCCGCGACGCAAATAATGCCGCGTGAAGCGCTTATACTTGGCGAGCGCCGCGTAGCTGTCACGCCGATGGGAGATTTATTACGCTTTACAGGTCGGCTTGAATTGAGTAATCAGGATACAACGCCAAATCCAAAACATATCGCGGGTATCGAACGCGCCGTGCGCGAATATATTCAGTTGGACGAATGGCTGAATGTTAAAGAAACTTGGGCGGGCTTGCGTCCTACCGCGCCAGATGGAATGCCGATCATTGGTATTTCTTCCAAATATAATAATTTGATTCTTGCTACGGGTCATGCCATGCTCGGACTTTCCCTCGGTCCCGGCACCGGAAAAATTGTCTCAGAACTCGCGAATGGAAAACCGACCGCGTTTGATATTCGTCCATTAAGATTGGAACGATTCAATTAGCGAAGAATACGGAAGAGCCAGCTTTATAAGTGTGGTTTAATTGAGTTCATGCCATCTTTCAAAACTTCTCTCAAAGCTCTTTTCCAGTTGGGACTTGAACCATTGGCTTTGAACGCGCTTTACAAAGTTGGATTGAAGACCGGATACTATAAAAGATTAAGTTATCGCGAACCGGAAATAGGCAAGATGAATTATTCCCTATTTCCTACTCCCACGCGTGAAGCGGTTCTCTCTGTCCTCGGCACGGATGGCCAAGCCGCGCTCATCAACGAAGCCGATGAAATTGTTGGCGGAAAATTCCGCATGTTTGGAGGTGAACTTGTTCCGCTTCAATTAACTTTCAACGAACCGCTTCATCACTGGACAGATTACGAAACAGGCAAAACCCCAATTCCTGAATCCCAGTTCCCGAATCATGACGTCAAATTTATTTGGGAACCCGCGCGCTTCGGCTGGGCATTCACATTGGGACGCGCCTATCACATCACCCAAGATGAAAAATATTCCGAAGCCTTCTGGAAATATTTTGAGATATTCACCGATGGCAATCCTCCATATCTCGGTCCGCATTGGACGAATGGACAGGAGGTGGCGATTCGGTTGATGAGTCTCGTGTGGGCCGCGCATATTTTTCAAGCGGCGTCCGCCTCGAGCGCGGAAAGACGCGAGCAACTCGTTCAATCCATCACGCATCATGCCGCGCGGATTCCTCCAACGCTGATCTATGCGCGCTCGCAAAATAATAATCATCTCATCACTGAATCAGCCGCGCTTTATACGGCGGGCGTTGCGCTCGATCAGCCTCGATGGCGCGAGCTGGGTTGGTCGTCGCTCAATCATGCACTGCGCACGCAAATCAGTTCGTACGGCGAATACATTCAACACAGCACAAACTATCATCGGCTGATGATGCAAACCGTTTTGTGGGCGGATATGATTTCGCGAGCACGTCATCAACGTTGGTCAGCACCGACTCTGGAAGCATTGATCCGCGCTTCGCATTGGATGTTCTCGATGATTGATCCCGCCTCAGGTCAGACGCCGAATCTGGGTGCGAATGACGGAGCTTTGATCTTCCCCTTGAGTTCGACTCTGTATAATGACTTTCGTCCAACGGTGCAAGCCGCGGCGCGTGCTTTCTTGCGAACAAGTCTGCCAGCAGGTATGTGGGATGAGATGTCGCTGTGGCTGGGTTTGCCCGCATCCGAACACACGACCGACTCCGATGCTTATATGACCGATCATTTACGCGGCAAAGACTCGTGGGGATATTTACGAGCCTCGCGCTTCAAGAGTCGACTCACACACATGGATCAACTGCATTTCGATTTGTGGTGGCATGGACTCAATATCACAAAAGATGCGGGCACGTATCTTTATAATGGCGAACCGCCGTGGGATAATCCGCTGGTATCCACGCGCGTACATAATACGATCACGATGGATGGACACGATCAGATGACTCGTGGCGGACGTTTTCTCACGCTCGATTGGTTCCCCGCCTATTCAAAAAGTTTGTTGGAATCAGATGAAAAGATTCTTGGGCGCGTGCTTGCTTATCACAAAGGCTATCGAAGGCTTGGCATTCGTCACGAACGGATTGCGACGGTGTTCATGGATGAACGCTGGGAAATTAAAGATAATTTGATATTTACCAAGCCTGGCAAACATATCTTTCGGTTGAATTGGTTGTTGTTAGATGGAGAATATGAAATCGAAAATCGTGAATTGGGAATAAGCTTTCGCGTGAAGTCAAAGTATGGATGGATCACTCTGAACATCAAACCCGATTCTCAAATACCGAGTTCCGAATATCGAGTATCGCTTGTTCGCGCGGGGGAATTGATTCATGGTCAACGTGAGGTGAAACCGTATGAAGGCTGGGTCTCGCCAACCTACGGACAAAAACTTCCTGCATTATCATTGGCAGTTGAAGTCACATTATCAAAATTTGTTTCATTCACAAGCGAATTTATCTTTCCGAAGTCCGACAAATAATTCAATGAGAAATCGCGCGGGTGTGATCCTGATCGAATCCGGTAAAGTCGCGTTGATCGAACGATATCGCGCCGGCAGTCATTATTTTGTTTTTCCCGGCGGCGGTGTGGATGAAAGCGAGACTCCCGAACAAGCTGCTGTCCGTGAAGCCGACGAAGAACTTGGTTTGCAGGTTCGCATTCAACAAAAAATAATCGAGATTGATTTTGGCGAAAGTCATCATTATTATTTTCTGGTAGAAAGAGTCTGCGGCGAGTTTGGAACGGGCACCGGCGAAGAGTATACGAACTCCGATCCGAACAACCCACAAGAGGGGACTTATCTTCCAATCTGGATGCCGATTGAAGAATTATCACAGCACAAAAATATTTTTCCTGAAGATGTATCCGCGTGGGTGCAAAATTCTTCAAAAATTATCCGCGAATCATAGAATCAATTTATGCACATCCTTATCATTCATCAAGCCTTCGCATCACTCGACGAACCCGGCGGGACTCGCCATTATGA
>JBAUMB010000006.1:0-13268 GCA_049578465.1 Anaerolineales bacterium | reverse complement strand
GATTACAAAAATGCTCTCGCGATTTGGCAAGAAGGTTCGCAGATGTATCCATCCGATGTGGTTCTTTATGATCGCCTCGCGCTGGCTTATCACGAGAACGGCGATTATGCTTCCGAACAAAATGTTTTGTTCAAACGGCTCTCGCTGGCCTCGGATGCAAATGCACATTATCAACTTGGCTTATTATTCATGACATCGGATTCAGAGAGCGCGTTAAAGGAACTTGAAAGCGCGTCTTCCATGGACCCTCAATTTGATTCCGCGGTTCAAACTTTGCAATCGGCGATTGCTGTTTCCGATACCGAATCCAATCCGGCGAATCAATTCATCGCCATCGGGCGCGGACTCGGCCTCGTCGAAGAATGGGGACTGGCACAGAATGCATTTGATAAAGCCGTCAGCGCAGATGGAAAAAATGCCGAGGCGTGGGCGTGGCTCGGTGAAGCGCGCCAGCATAATGGTCAAGATGGAAGCGATGATTTGAATCAAGCATTATCACTTGACTCGAATGATGCCATTGTCCATGCCTTGCGAGGCTTATATTGGAAGCGTCAGGGAAATAATGCTCAAGCCTTGATTGAATATTTGCAAGCTGCACAGATCGAACCGGATAATCCCGCGTGGCAAGCTTCGGTTGGCGATGCTTATGTGCAGACGGGCGATTTGGTTTCGGCGCTTGCTGCATATCAAAAGGCAACTCAGCTTTCTCCCAACGATGCAACCTATTGGCGTTTGCTGGCGATGTTTTGTTCGGATAATGATTTATATGTTTTAGATATTGGCTTGCCGGCCGCCAAACAAGCCGCACAACTCGCGCCGAACGATCCGCAGACCTTGGATGTATTGGGCTGGTCGTATTCCAATGCGGGTTTGTTGTATAACGCCGAACAAAATTTACAACACGCCATTAAGCTTTCGCCTGATCTTGCGATTGCCCATTTGCATTTGGCTGAAAATTATTTAAGGCAAGGTGATAACACATCCGCATTGACTGAATTGAATCTCACTATTCAAATGGATAAAGATGGAGCATCAGGTCAAATCGCTGAGCAATTATTGAAGCAATATTTTCCATAGCAGAGTGACATGATAAAATCATGTCATGCAAATTAATCGGCGATTAAGTTTTGCGTTTTTGATTTTATCTTTATCCATTTTTGCTTGCGCTCTGCCATCTTTCGGAACATCGTCAGCCAATGTTTCATCGGGGACAGTATTATTCAAAGACGATTTTTCTTCCCCGACTAGCGGCTGGGATCGTTATAAGTCAGCGGAAGGGACAATGGATTACGATGGCGGCGCGTATAGAATTTTGGTGAATGCCTTGCAGGTTAATTTCTGGTCCACGCTGCACAAGGACTTCGGTGACGTTCGCACGGAAGTGGATGCCGGTAAAATCGCCGGGCCCGATGAGAATCGCATCGGCTTGATTTGCCGTTATACAGGCAATCAATATTACTTCTTTATCATCAGCAGTGACGGCTATTACGGAATCGGAATCTTTAACAATGGTCAAACCGCTTTGCTTGGACAAAGCGAGGTGCAATCCAGTAGTCAGATCAAAACCGGCGCGGCAGTGAATCATCTGCGCGCGGATTGCAATGGCGACACATTGACTTTATACGCCAACGGTTTTCAGTTAGCTCAAGTTCATGATCCAAACTTAAAACATGGTGATGTTGGATTATTGGCTGGCACATTCACTCACCCCGGCGTGGATGTGATCTTTGATAATTTTGTGGTGATGAAGCCGTAATGAATGAGGTGTAGTGTGAATTATAGATTGTTATTTTCAACGGCGTGGAAGCTAATTTGGCGATCAAAGCTGATATGGCTGATTGCTTTAATTTACTTGAGTACGTTTGGCGTTATATGGTTAATATCAAATCCAATTAAGTATTTCATCTACTTAATAATCTGGACTCTGGCTGGAATCTGGCTAATTTTTGTGTTGTACTCCTTAGCTTTGGATAAAAATATTAGCTGGTCTGGAATATGGATGGTTACTAAATCTTTGTTTTTCCCATTTTGTGCTGTGTCTGTTTTTTCAATCCTCATATTCTTTGTGTTGTATGTTATGGGATTTGTCCTCTATGGAACAGCTTATTTAACAATTTTCAAAGTTTCTATCGAATCGTTACTACAGCCCAACATATTTGCATTTTATTTTTTAGTTCTCTTTTTGAGCTATTTGATTATTACCATCCCAGTAACATTTTGCTTCTTGGAAGCTGTCATAAAGCAATCGAGTATTATTGAGAGTTATCGTCAAGCTGTAAAAATCTTGTTGAAAAACATTAGCCACTTGCTTGTTTTGGCTTTGATGTGGGCATTTGCTCTTTGTCTTTTTGTATTTATATTATTGCTGGTTCAATCTGGATTTTCGGTTAGCATTGTGTTTGGTCTTAATATGATAACTGCTCAACACTTTACTGATCTGCCTTTATTTAGAATAATGATTATGTTGTACTCGTTTATTTCTGTTCCTTTCTTTGTAACTCTCACTGTTCTGAGTTATTTAAACTTTACTGGGCAGTTTCCACTTCAATCAACTAGTCAATAATATTTGGTATTTTTCTTTTGAGACGAATGAAAATTTATCTTGATACCATCGGTTGTAGACTCAACCAAAGCGAAATCGAAACGATGGCGCGTCAATTTCGCGCCGCGGGACACGAAGTCGTTGCTTCGGCGCAGGATGCAGATATGGCTGTTGTCAACACGTGCGCGGTGACTGCCGAAGCCGCGTCTGATTCGCGCGGCAAGATTCGTCACATTGCGCGCGCAGGCGTGGATGAAATCGTCGCAACCGGATGTTGGGTCACGCTTCAACCACAGCAAGCCAGCGCGCTTCCAAATGTAGCTCGCATCGTAACCAATGATCGTAAGGATCATTTGGTCGCTGATATTCTCAATGATCGTGAGCAGGCATTTGATGTTGAACCGATCTTTCGCGAGCCTTTGCCGGGTTTGCGACACCGCACGCGCGCTTTTATCAAAGTGCAGGATGGCTGCGATAATCACTGCACGTTTTGTGTCACCACCATTGCGCGCGGCGAAGGTCGCTCGCGTCCGATTGCGGATGTGATTTCTGATATTCAATATGCGCTGGATGGCGGCACAAAAGAAATTGTTTTGACCGGCGTTCACCTCGGTTCGTGGGGACAAGATTTTAATTTGCATTTGCGTGATCTTGTTAAATCGATTCTGTGCGAAATGGATGTGGCACGTCTGCGGCTTTCATCGCTCGAGCCGTGGGATTTGGATGCAGACTTCTTTGCATTATGGGAAGACGCGCGACTCTGTCAACATCTACATCTGCCGCTTCAAAGCGGGTGCGCTGCGACTCTTAAACGGATGGCGCGTAAGACCACGCCCGCGTCTTTTCGCGACCTTGTACGCGCCGCGCGTCAAATTATGCCAAACGTTGCCATCACCACTGATATCATCGCGGGCTTTCCCGGCGAGACCGCAGATGAGTTCGCCGAGTCGCTGGCTTTTGTTAAGGAAATGAACTTCGCGGGTGGGCACGCCTTCACATATTCGCCGCGGCCCGGGACGGCTGCTGCTCGAATGAAAGGGCAAGTCCGCCCTGAGGTCGGGAAAGAACGGAATGCAATTTATCGCGCCGCGTTTGAAGAATCGGCCAAAGAGTATCGCCAAAAATTTATCGGAAAGACTTTGCCCGTCTTGTGGGAATCGACAACTCAACTCGATGAGCGCGGTTGGCAAATGGAAGGACACACCGGAAACTATCTGCGCGTGAAGGCTAGCGCGCCCGCGCCGCGCTGGAACGAGATAGATAATGTTGAATTGATAGAAAATATTTCTGACATGGTGCAGGGCGTAATTCGTAAGTTGGGATAAGTGTCACTTTTGCGGATGGGGGAGAGATTGTATAATAATTTTGAATTCTTCGTAAAGATTGAATAAGGAGAAAACATGACAGCTCAACTGATTGATGGAAAATTGATTGCGCAGGAAGTGCGTGATGGTGTGGCGGCGGCGGTGGCAAAACGAACTGCGGCTGGAAAAATGAAACCGACTTTGGCTACTGTGCTGGTTGGTGATCGCGTCGATTCGCAGACCTATGTTAAGTCAAAGGGCAAGGCTTGCGAAGAACTTGGCATGGGCTCGGTCAGCCATCACCTTCCTGCGGATATTTCTCAAGAGGAATTGGAAAAGCTGATCAAAAGTTTGAACGATGATAAAACGGTCAATGGCATTTTGGTGCAGTTGCCGTTGCCTTCGCACCTTAATGAAGAACGTGTTTTGCAACTCATCAGCATTGAAAAAGATGTAGACGGTTTTTCGCCGATCAACATCGGACGTCTGGCTCAAAAAGGACGCGAGCCGTTGTTCGTCCCTTGCACGCCCAACGGTTGTATTTATTTGCTCGATAAAATGGGAATCCAAATCGAAGGCGCCAACGCCGTAGTGCTTGGGCGTTCCAACATTGTTGGAATGCCAGCTTCATTATTATTGGTCAGCCGCAATGCGACCGTGACCATCTGCCATTCACGCACTAAGAATCTTCCCGATGTAGTGCGCCAAGCTGATATTCTCATCGCGGCGATTGGCAAGACCGAAATGGTGCGCGGCGATTGGATCAAGCCCGGCGCGGCAGTCATTGACGTGGGCATGAATTCCAAGCCTGATGCAACCAAGAAGAGCGGCTATCGTTTGGTGGGCGATGTCAATTTTGATGAAGCCAAAGAAGTTGCGGGATTCATTACGCCTGTTCCCGGCGGAGTCGGACCGATGACGATCGCGATGTTGATGAAGAATACGGCGCGCGCGGCAGAGATACAAGATAAATAATTAACCAAATAAAAAAACTCTCGCCATTCAAGCGAGAGTTTTTTTATTTAATAATTTCAAATTATCGAAGCGATAGTTCCACCAATTTGTTCGTTATGTGTTTCATCACTTCATCCGGCATTCCATCCGCGGCTTTAGATTGGATGCGTGTGTCAATGCTGTCGTTGACATAATCCACCACCACGAATTTATTATCGTTTGTGAATGCGATCTCAGTGGAGAACCAATCCAGTTTGCAGACGCGGGCGATTCTTTCTGTGACTTCGCGGAGGGGGACGAGATCAAATTGCTTTTCCTCTTCTGATGTCAGCGCGGCGTAAACATGCGTGGACGGATTCCACCAGCAAGGAATGCAGTCGCCTCCCACGTAAAAGATTCGGAACCAAGCTTTTCGTCCCGATAATAGCCGCGGTTCAATGTGCGCTTGTGCCAAATATTTCTGGTCGGGGAATTCGAGCCGAGCGCATCGAACGTCATCCAGCGTGGAGGCATTCATCATCACACCTTCGCCGCCTCCGCCGACTGCGGGCTTGAGTACGAATTTTTCTTCAAGCGGACTCAAATCTAACGAAGGCAGGATCGGTTGATCCACAAAAGGCGCAATCAGAATCGTATAAGGAGTTTCAACGCCCGCTTGAATCAATTCAAGATGCATTGTGGCTTTGTCTTCCGCCCAATGAGAAGTCTCCAATGGATTGATGCGGCGCACATGATTCTCTTTTGCGAATCGTCGGATTGGTTCAAAACGTAGATCATCGCTGGCGCGGTCAAGCAAAGTCCGAAATCCGGATTGACCCGAATAGATCGAAGTGATGGAATCTATAATATTGCGCGGCGTGATTTGCCAAAGCGTCAGGCCGCGCAACGCACAGGCTTGTTCGATGTATCGAACAAAATCTGCATCATATTGCCAATACCATGAAAGACAAAGATCATACATAGGTTTGAGGTTGATTATAAGCGGCATCTCATTAGCTTGGCAGTAAATTAAAAACCCCAAAACTCGCCTCTTGTCAAAAACCTCAAAGATGATATAGTTAGAAATAGAAACTATTAGAAAGACTTACTATCATAGAAAAACTGGAAGAATGTGCCCGCCAACTGCTTGATACCACTCCGCAGATCATGCGCTTTATCCGCGCGGAGATGCGCAGCCACCGCGGCCACGATCTCTCGGTTCCGCAGTTTCGTACGCTGACGTTCATCAACCGAAACCCTGAAGTCTCATTATCCAATTTAGCTAATCATCTTGGATTGACCTTGCCTTCCACCTCCAAGCTTGTGGATGGGTTGGTCAATCAGAAAATTGTGACTCGCCGCGAGTCAAAAGAAGATCGAAGACGTTTAACCCTTGTCTTAACAAAAAACGGAGAAGATATTTTGCGTGTTGCGCGCGGCGCTACGCAAGATTACCTCAAAAATATTTTAGGCGAACTTTCAGCCGATGAATTATCAACGATCATTCGCGCCCTGAATCTTTTGCATCCGCTATTTACGAAAGGAATGAAAGAAGCAAAATAATATGACTGCACCGATTCTTGAAACAAAATCTTTAACGCGTCGCTTCGGCGCGCTGACCGCCGTGGATAGTTTTACGCTATCCGTTGCAGAGGGCGAGATCTTCGGTTTGCTTGGTCCGAACGGCGCAGGGAAAACCACCACGTTAAAAATGTTGACTACGCTGTTGCCGCCCACTTCGGGCCAGGCAACGATTGCCGGCCGCGATGTTTTTCATCAAGCGCGCGATGTTCGCCGAGTCATTGGTTATGTTCCGCAATTATTGTCTGCGGATGGAACGCTTTCGGGTTATGAAAATTTGGATGTCTTTGCAAAGCTTTATGACATTCCGCGCGGTGAACGCGAAAAACGAATCGCGGACTCGTTGGAGTTCATGGGCTTGGCTGATTCAGCGAATAAATTGGTGCGCGATTATTCGGGCGGGATGATTCGCCGACTCGAAGTGGCGCAATCGTTCCTTCATCATCCGCGCGTCCTTTTCTTGGATGAGCCAACGACCGGTCTTGATCCGACTGCGCGCCGCGTGGTGTGGGAACATGTTGGACGTTTGCGCGATGATTATGGGACCACGATCATCCTCACCACGCATTTAATGGAGGAGGCAGATCAATTATGCAACCGGGTCGCGATCATGCATCTCGGCAAAGTCGCGGCGATTGGAACGCCTGCGGAACTAAAGAAATCCATCGGTGGAAAAGGCACCACGTTGGATGATGTGTTCATTTATTATGCCGGTAGCAAAATCGATTCTGGAGGTACCTTCCGTGAAACATCTCGAACAAGACGCACAGCTCACCGTTTGGGCTAACCCTCAACCTTTCGACTTCTTTTCCGAGTTCATCAATTTTTTTAGAAAGACGTTGGTGATCACGGAATTGGAGATTCGCAAATTACGCCACGATCCTACTGACCTGGTCACGCGCGCCATTCAACCCGCGTTGTGGCTCTTGATCTTCGGTCAGGTATTTACGCGTATCCGCGCCATTCCAACCGGCTCTGTATCTTATATCGAATTCATGACGCCCGGAATCTTGGCGCAGAGCGTGTTGTTCGTTTCCATCTTTTATGGACTCACTATCATTTGGGAACGCGACCTCGGCATCATTCATAAATTTCTCGCGACGCCGACGCCGCGCAGTGCCTTGGTGTTAGGCAAAGCGCTCTCTGCGGGTGTTCGCAGTTTGGTGCAAGCCGTTTTCATTTATATACTTGCATTGTTGCTTTCAGTGCAGTTGAATTGGAATCCGATTGCATTGTTAGGTGTGTTGATCATCGTGATGTTGGGCGCGGCGTTTTTCGCAACGTTCTCGCTGATCATTGCCTGCTTGGTCAAGACCCGTGAACGGTTTATGGGCATCGGTCAGGTAATAACGATGCCGCTCTTCTTCGCCAGCAATGCCATCTATCCAATTAGCATCATGCCTGGTTGGCTGCAAGTGATCTCGCGCGTCAACCCGCTGACGTATGAAGTGGATGCGCTGCGCGGCTTAATGCTCGCGAACGGTCAAATGACCTATGGCTTTGGCTTGGACTTGCTGATACTAAGTATCGCCACAACTATTCTGATCGTGGTTGCATCTATTCTCTATCCACAAGTGGTAGTATAAGTTAATAGCCAATACGCAACAATCGAGACCTGCGTGTTGCCATACGCAGGTCTTTTGATTCTTCAGGAGCATCTTGATGGAAGAACCACTTGATTCTGAATCGAAAATAGAATCATCGGATAAACCGCGACGCATCGAAACCGCGCCGAATACATTCGCGGCTCTGCGACATCGCAATTTTCAACTTTATTTTAGCGGACAACTTATCTCGAATGCCGGCACATGGATGCAGGTCATTGCCCAGGGCTGGCTGGTGTATCAACTCACTCATTCGGATTTGGCGCTCGGCATCGTTGGATTCGCGGGAGCAGTTCCGGCGTTGATCGTTTCTCCGTGGGGTGGAGTGGTAGTGGATCGCGTTCCGAAGCGCACGCTTTTAATCATCACACAGGCCAGCGCGATGTTGCTGGCATTTATTCTCGCCGCATTGAGCTTTACTCATAGGGTTCAGGAGTGGCATATTTTTCTTCTGGCAGGCGGACTCGGCCTGGTCAATGCGTTCGATGGACCTGGACGGCAAGCTTTCGTGGTGGAGATGGTGGGACGCGATGATTTGCCCAATGCGATTGCGTTGAATTCATTGATGGTCAATAGCGCACGCGTGATCGGCCCGGCATTGGGTGGAATATTGCTGGCAGTTGTGGGTGTGGCATGGTGCTTCACAATCAATGGTGTTTCTTACATCGCGGTGATCATTGGTTTATGGGCGATGCAGATCAAACCTCATCCCCCATTGCTTTTATTGGAATCCCCGTGGAAGCAATTAATTAGCGGCGTTCAATATGTCTCCAAACAAATTGATTTGGGCGGGCTCTTGCTATTATCTTTGATCTTTAGCATCTTTGGAATTTCATACGCAACCGTTCTTCCTGCTTTTGTGCAGCAGGTTTTGCATCAAGATGCCGCGGCGTATGGCTGGGTCAATGCCGCGATCGGTGCCGGCGCTGTGACCGGCGCGATCATGATCGCCAACCAGCATGGTCTAAGCTGGCGCGGTTCATGGCTGGTCATCGCGGGCATCGCGTTTCCAATTGTCCTCGGCGCTTTTGCCTTTATGCATCTGTATTCTGTCAGTTTGATTCTCGCATTCGGTTTGGGGATCGGATTCATGGTGCAGTTCACGATGATCAACACGCTTCTTCAAACGCGCGTGGAGGATCAGCTGCGCGGCCGCGTTATGGCATTATATACCCTGACGTTTTTCGGTTTTACGCCGTTCGGAAATTTAGCGATCGGCGCATTGGCGCAATCCATCGGATTGAGCGATTCAATTCTGATTTTTGCTGTGCTTAGTTTGACGTTCACGTTGATCGTGCTGCGAAGAATTCCACAGCTTAAAGATTTACCTTAATAATTTACGGCGTTGATGTAACTGTTACATAAGGCGGCCACGGAATCTCAGCCGGTCCGGCAAAGCCGTGTTTTTCCTGCACAAAGATTCTTCCATGTGATGGCTGACTGCATCCGGGTTCATCTATAAATGTGATGGATGTATCGTTTGTTGCTAATGGATCGAAGACGATTTGTCCGCTTACGCAATGCCAGGTTTCGATAATGTAATGTTGCATCGTTGGACTTTCTGCGTCGCCGGGATGCAATGGAATATCAAGCCAGATCACTTTCACTTGAGTTCCATCACGGACGACTTTTGTCACAGCCGTTGGCGGATAATAAGGCGACTGCGGCAGGATCGCCGGAGTCGGATAGTAAATTTCCAGGTTATTGATGTCGCCTTGAACATCCATCTGCGAAGCTTTGACCCAACACGGTTTGTGCCCTCCGATGGCTTGCACATAAATCCATTGCGAATCTTCGCGGCGTCCGATGACTTCGAGATTGCTGCCCGTTACCAAACCAGTGAAATATAAATAAGGTGCGCCAGGACCGTATCGGCAGTTAGATGTCTCCAATACTTGTGCGCGTAAAATTGCAAATGTCGGAGTGATGGATGGAGTAGATGTGTCGGTGGGCGATAATGTATTGGGCGGCGAAAGTGTTGAGGTAACGGTTGAAGCTATCGGCGTGGATGTTTCAATTGTTGGAGTGGCCGCTGTCGGCGCGAAGGGAAGCGATGATTCAATCGGCGCGCAAGAAACCAATATCCATGTTAAACAAATCATGGCCAAGAATTGTCTTTGCATCGCTTATGATTTATTGTCCATTTAGTGCGGCATCGATGGCTTGTTGAAAAGCGGAATAGGGCTGGGCGCCTTCAATGAGTTTTCCATTGATAACAAATGCCGGTGTGCCGGTGACGCCCGCGGCTTTTGCATCGGTCACATCTTGATTCACTTCATCAGTGTGTGCGCCAGAATTGATACAAGTATTGAATTGATCGAGATTCAAATTGATCGCGGTTGCATATTGACGCAATTTATCGGGCGTAAAATCTCCGGCATTTTCGCCTGTCCAATTCGCGAATAGGATATCGTGATACTCCCAGAATTTATTTTGGTCAGCGGCGCAATACGCGGCGTTCGCGGCGTCCGCAGACTCGGGCCCGACGAATCCACCAACAGAACGATATTCATAATAAACTTTTCCGGTGGCGACATAATTCTGGATGATCTGCGGTTCGGTTTCTGTCCAATAACGTAAACAGAATGGACATTGATAATCCGCGAACTCAACGATCTTGACCGGCGCGTTCAGATCGCCCATGTCATTGCCGTTTGCCTGCGGATGATCTCGCGCGGGAGGCATGACGACATTCGGCAATTGAACTTGCGGCGTATTGTTGACTTGTGGTGCGGCTTTGGGATTTCCGGAAATCTTTGCAATTTGTGGCGCCAAATAGCTCACAGCTAGAGCCGCAACCACGGCGATGCAAGCGATCAGCGCGCATCCGCCTCCGATGGCGAGAACGATCCATTTTCGATTGGATGTTTTAGTTGATTCCGGTGGTTGAATTTGATTTTCCATCATCATAGATTCCTTCATCCGAATATCATAAATTAAACAATCCGATTATTTGATCGGTATCTGTGTTTCACAATTCTATTCTATTTTGATGCAAACTGCTTGATGAATAAACGATTCTATCCGTTGAACGGCTGAAGAATGGGATTCGTACCTGCTTCGAGTTTACTTTGTTCCAGAATATCTTTAAGAAGTTCCAGATTTTCCTTGAGTTGTTTCCTCAGCTTTTTTTCAAGGATGCCCTCATCTGATTGAAATAAATTCGTGGCGGTTGCCTGCGTAGATATATTGACTTTTGTGCCGCCGCCGATGAGCTCAAAAGTATATAAGGTTTGTGAAAGCAGCGGGCCGGAGAGAGATTTGAATCCATATTTCTGGTTTGGTTCGTATTCGGTGACCTCGAAGGTGCCTTGGATTCGATGTCCCATGAAATGGCCGATGCTGCGAAAAAACGTTCCTACCCCAATGCCGCCATCAGAAGTCTGCGCGGATTTCAAAGTTCCATACTGCCATTGAAAATCATTTTCAGGTGTGCTGATGAAATCGAAGATTTGCTTGATGGGCCGGTAGATGAGTTTGGTTGAAATTAAATTAATCATTTGTGACTCATGGTTCAAAAACCGGACGTTGTACTCTCGGCTTGGCGAGGCTTACTTTTAATTGGTTATTAGCTAAGGTAAAGGTGTTGAATCGGCTGACAGCTTTATCCGCTTCACTTTCTGCGCTCATGGTCAGAAAACCAAATCCTCTGGATGCGCCGTTGGAAGGGTTCTTCATAATCCGAATCGTAGTGACTTCTCCGACTTGTTCGAAGAGAGTCTTCAATTCATCTTCAGTGGTTGACTTGGCGAGGTTTCCGATATACAACATCACGTTCATATTCAATCTGCCTTCTCCGGTTTACCGGGAAAAGAAAACCGCCGACCTTATAACAGGGCCGGCGGCATTGACACCACACAAAACCAGTTATCTAATTCCAAACTATATTATTCACTATAATAAAATTTGGAGAATCGATTTATTAAGGTTCAATGTCTCGCAGCTTACTTGGCGCGTTCCACTTTCGGCTTGGCGACGTTGACCTTCAACTCGCGATTCGCCAAAGAATAAGCATTGAACATGCTGATGGCTTTATCGGCTTCGGTTTGTTCGCCCATCGTAATGAAGGCGAAGCCCTTCGACTCTCCGCTGTCGCGGTCTTTGACCATATCTACTGCGGCGACTGATCCGGCTTGCGTGAACAAGGTCTTCAGTTCCGCTTCCGTTGTCGACTTGGCCAGGTTTCCTACATACAATCTAACGTCCATGTTGAACTACTTTCTCCGGCACGGCCGGAATAAAAAATGCCGCCAATCCCATAACGGGGTTGGCGGCATTGACACCACACAAAACCAGTTATCCAATATCAAACTGTTGCATTCAGTGTAACACACTAATGGGTCAAAATACGCGGCGATACCCTTTGACTCTTTACTTGTTCTGAGGGTGTACTTTGAACAGGCTTCATAATGTCAGTAGAAAATCGAATATAAGAGTGTTTTATTGTAGAGTGCATATCTCTATTGCACTCTGTTCAGGAATTCCGTTCCGGGCTATACTGAATTTAGATAAATCGGAGTTGAATTAACTCAATGATAAGACAAAGAGTTCTTCTGGTCGACGATCATGACTTAGTCCGTTTGGGCTTGCGATCGCTAATTGATCGGTATCCTCAGTTTGAAGTTGTGGGAGAGGCGGGATCGGCGCGCAAAGCGCTTGAGCAGGTGACTGCATTTCATCCGGAGATCGTCATTATGGATATTCGTCTGCCGGGCATGTCGGGCATTGAAGCCTGCGAGGAGATTGTCAAATCATTTCCTGGAACAAAGGTCCTGATGCTGACTTCTTACGCCACCGATGAGATGCTCCTTTCAGCGATTCGTGCCGGCGCGTCCGGCTACATTCTGAAACAAATCGGCAGCGACGACTTGATCAAAGCTTTGGAAGCGGTCGGGCGCGGTGATGGACTTCTAGATACTGCATTGACTCAACGTGTGATGCAGGAAGTCCGCAGGGCCGGAAATGAAAAAGATGCGGTGGCATTTACCCAACTGAGCAAACAGGAAAGGAATGTGCTCCTGCTCGTCACGGGAGGCAAGACTAACAAACAGATCGCCAAAACCCTTTTTCTAGGCGAGGGAACGGTACGGAATTATGCCTCCAGTATCTTTTTAAAGTTGGGAGTTAATAATCGCGCTGAAGCTGCAGCCTACGCAGTGGAGCATAATCTGAGCCAATATATTTTATAGATGAGGGATTAAAAAGAGTAATCATGCTGGGACAACGTTTTGATTTCCATAGATAAAAACCAACAGAATAATTGTTTCCAAGATCAAATCTCCAACGATGATAAACATCATCGAA
>JBAUMB010000005.1:0-6065 GCA_049578465.1 Anaerolineales bacterium | reverse complement strand
GATTTGTTCCTAGATGAACATCGCCAGCCGCAAAGATTCCCGGCACACTGGTCTCCAACAAAAACGGCTCGCGTTCTAATGGCCATTGCTTTGGAAGTTTTCCATCCATCATCAAATCGCGTCCAGTTAAAATAAAACCTTTTTTATCGAGCATCACTAAATCTTTCACAAGTTCGCTCTGAGGCATTGCGCCAATAAAAACAAAGATCGCCGCACCCGGAAGAGTTGTGTTTTCATTCGTAATTCGATTTTTGATTTCAATCCCTTCAATCGTTCCAGGCTTGCCATGAATTTCCATGATCTCGATATTGAATAACCGTTCGACCTTCGGGTTAGCGGCAAGTGCGTCCAAAAGATATTTCGATGTTCCCTCTTGAAACTCGCGGCGGATCAACATCGTTACTTTGCTTGCAAATTGACTCAGAAACAACGCGCCTTGTCCCGCTGAATTCGCGCCACCAACTATAAACACCGGTTGATCTTTATAATATGCCGCCTCGGTATAAGCCGCGCCATAATAAACTCCGGCACTGGCGAATTCATCAGCGTGAGGAACTTCCAATCGTCGGAAAGACGCTCCGGTCGCGATCAGAATCGCTTTGCTTATAATTTCCGATCCGTCTGATAATGTGATCACGCGAACATTATCCTGCACGCGGATATTTGTCACAGCTTGGGTTGAAATAATCTCAGCGCCGAACCGTTTGGATTGTGTGACCGCGCGCCGCGTCAAATCCATGCCGGAGAGTCCCGCCGGGAAACCCAAATAGTTTTCGATCTTTGGACTACTTCCAGCTTGCCCGCCCGGAACTTCTTTTTCGATCACCAGACAGCGCAATCCATTGGATGCGCCATAAACGGAAGCCGAGAGGCCTGCCGGTCCGCCGCCGATAATGACCACATCGTAAAGTGGAAGCGAGGCCTTCGTTTGTATTCCGGTTTTTTGTGCGAGTTCTTGAATCTCCGGCTCAACCAACACTTTGCCATCCGGAAAAAACACCACTGGCAATTTCAACGCACCTCCGGTATGCTCATCCACCATTGCTTTTGCTTTCGGATCATCTTCAATATTCAGCCATTGATAAGCGATTTGATGCCGCGCAAAAAAATCTTTTACTTCATGCGATTTCGGCGACCATAACGTTCCTGCAACACGAATACCTTCAAATGGTAATTTCACACTTGCACGCCAATCTTCAAGCAAGTCAACTAAAACCGGATACAAGTTATCCTCTGGAGGATCCCAAGGCTTCATCAGATAATAATCCAATTGAAGTTTATTGATGGATGCGATCGCGACTTCGGTATCTGCATAAGCAGTGAGCAGAACCCGCTTCGCTTCCGGAAAAATTTCGCGCGCCTTTTCAAGGAATTGGATTCCGGTCATTTGCGGCATCCGTTGATCGGTCAAGAAAAGAGCGACGATTTCATTGCGCGCTTGCAACTGCTTGATGAAGTCGAGCGCGGCCGCGCCTGAATTGGCTTTGACCACGCGATAGTCACGTCCAAACTTTGAGCGCAAATCGCGCTCCACCGCATTCAATACAGCCGCATCATCGTCGATTGCCATAATCACTGGATTTGTCATTTCATCACCTTATATTTCCAAAACAAATTTATGCGGATTATACTAAACCGTTTCTCTCAACCGACGTGAAAGAGTCTTCATCATTGAGATAGAGACTTCGGGCCGGTCACGCAGAATCGCAGTAAACGCATCGCCGTCAATGACAAGCACGCGCAGTTCACCCAGCGCTCGCAAAGTTGCCATACGCGGTGCCGCTTCGACGATTGCCATTTCGCCGACGAAATCGCCTTCGCCGCGCACCGCCAAATCTTTTTCATTCCCATCCGCATCTTTCTGGACCCGAACCTTTCCGCTGACGATGATATACATCGCATTCCCCTCTTCACCCGCGTGGCAAAGAATGGCTCCATCAGGAAGCCATTGTTCGCGCGCAATATCCGCAACTTGCTTGAGGTCTTCAGGCGAAAGGTTCGAGAAGATTGGAACATCACGCAAAAGCAAAATGCGTTCGAGCATGGAGATAGTTTGCAAAGTGTCCATAGATTTTTCCTCGCCAAATTGAATCAGCGCATCGCGAGCGGATTGAGCCGCCAAAGATTCATGATCAGATTTTAGTTCACGCAATTTTGAAATAAAGTTTCGTAAATCTAATTCTGAAATCAACTGGATGGTTAATGCACAAACCCATTCATCGGGAGAAGATAATAATTCTTCAAGAGCATCTATTGAAGACGATGAATGATTATCATTGGTCAGATACGAATCGTTTTCGAGCAATGGAATAATCTCACGCGTCAATTCTTTATTACCGAGTGTTTCGAGAGTCTCAAGCGCGGCGGCGCGTGCTTCGTTATCGCTTCCGTGCAGACTTTTGCGCACCAATTCCATCGCTTGAGGATCGCTAAATATCCCAACGGTCTTTATCAGGTGTTGCTCATGCGAGGCAATTCGGTCTTGAAGAATTTCTCGCAGAAACTTGATGGAGCGTCCATCACCTGAAAGACTATTAAGTTGTCTTCGCCAAGAACGGACATCTGATGATTCGCGATGAACATAATCCAAAAGCGCAGTTCGTGTTTTTGCCCCATCGAGCGTGATGATTTCTAATGCGGCTTCCTGTGCGTGCACATCAGTGGATTGCAAAACTTCGAGGATCGGCGAATCAATAGAATGCCCATAACGCCGCAACGATTCTGCTGCGGCATGCCGAACCGTTGCGTCTTTATCGTATAAACATTTAATAAGAGTTTGAAGAGTCAGCTCGGTATTGAAATATCCTAGAGTCTGGCAAGCCGCTTTGCGAATGGATGAAGAAGGATGATCAAGCGCGTTAAGAATAGGTTGAATATCGAACTGAATTTTTACGTTGGACTTTGCGATCTCTCCAAGCATTTCTAAAGCTGCTAGTTGATTTGCAATCTCGCCGTGAATAAGTTGTTCAGTTAAAACCGAAACAGCACGATCAGTGAAATCGAACTTTGCCAATGTCAGCGCGGCTTGCATTCGGACTTTGATAGCTAAATCCTGAAGCAAATCTTCGATCTTTGTTAACAGAAAATGATCCGCGTTTTCTACAATTTGCGGCAACGCAATCAGAGCCGCGATGCGAACATTCGCGTCACTGTCATCGAGACAGGACAAAATATTATTGAATGCCGATTCGGCACGTAAGTCTCCCAACGACCGAATGACGGCGCATCTTACGTTGACATCGGAATCGGATAAGGCTTTAATTAATGATGTGGTAGCAGAGACTGCTCCCATTTTGCTTAAAATTTCCGCCGCCAGCCGCCGCGTTGTTGATTTCGAATCATGCAACGATTGCACAGCAACGCTGATAGCAAACGGATCAGTCTTGATTCCGGCAAAGGTGGATTCTTGTGCGCTAAATACCTCAACGCGTCCCGCGCGCAACGCAGCGATCAACGCGTCGCCATAAGCAGGCCGCATCCTCCAAACAACCGCTCCACATACCAACGCAAATATTCCGCACATCAAAAAGATTTGCGGTGTGGTTAATATTTTTTCGCCAAGCAGCAATAAAACGCCGGATAATACTACGCCGATTTGCGAAGGCAAACCGTTTTGAAAAGCGAGAACTTGTCCGCGTTTTTGAGATGGCACAACATTGAACAAAGCGTTCCAGCCGCTATCTCCCGCACCCGATAGCATCACCATTTGGGTAAAGCGTGCAGTCACGGCGCCGATCAGGTTGTAATTGAACGCGAAGAATCCAAAGCCAAAGATATAAGTGATCGGCAAAAGCAAAACGCTGGTGACAATTCCAAGACGCGCGTACAAACGATTTGCAATGAACAAGGATACGAGAAAAGTCGCGGCAGTGGTGATGCTGCTGAAAAGCCCAAAGAAACCCGCGACCTGCGCTTCGTTTGGAAAAGAAGCGGAGACAACTTTATTGAACGGGAAAGCTATCCCAAAGAATAAAATCGAGAAAAGAATCGAAGCATAAGCGATAAGCTTCATCAGTGATGAACCGCGCACAAAGTCATAACCGACGCGCAAATCGTTTATTAAGCTTCCACCCTTCGCAGACCTCTTGGCTGGTTTGAAATAATCGCGTGTGATACGCAGGGTTAATAACGCTACAATTCCGAGCAAAGCCGCTTGAAGGATCAACAGATTTTCGGTACCGAAAGCGCTCGCGATGATTCCTGTAATTGAATTACCCAATACACTTCCCAAAATTCCCGCACTGGTGAAAAGAGGAAATAATCGTTTGGCTTGCCGCGCATCGCAGACTTCACCTGCAAGATTCCAAATAAAGGTACCTAAAATTAAACTGATTCCGCTGATGGTCAGCCAAAGAATTGGATAAAGCGCTGGAAACGGTCGAAGAATCGCAATGCGTTCCAAAAGAATCAAAATGGCAAAGCCAGCCAACAGCGATAAATAGAAGCGATCTTTTTTGAATCGTCCGAGACCGGTAGCATATGCAATCGCCAGAACAAAGTTAAGTCCTCCGAGGGCAATATACATGTAGGGCAAAAAGTTTGCGCCAAAGCGCAAAAGGAATAAGGCAGAAGCAGCGTTATCTCCCATGCCGCCGCCGGCCTGAAGGCAAAGAAACAATGCCGCAACCAAAGCAACCAGACGGAGTTCTTCTGGTCGAATCTTAAATAAAGTTGTAATGCGGTTTGCAAACATGCGATGCGATACCCATAAATTTATTACGACGTTGTCCGCAATTTTACCGCCATCGTAAAAAAGAGTGAGAGCAGCTTAAGACAACATGTGCGATCTAGCACGAACGGACTATTCTATTAACTCATTAAACAATTGACGAATATATTTTAATCGGGTACTCTTAATTCCTAAACCTATCTCAGTTTCTTAAAGGTAAAAGATGGCGGTTGATCTTCCTGCAGGTACAGTTACATTTCTATTTACCGACATTGAAGGCAGTACCAAACTTTGGGAGCAATATCCTAAAGCGATGAAAACCGCGCTCGCGCGGCACGATGAAATTTTGCGTCAGACCATTGAAGAACATCGCGGACATATTATCAAGACAACGGGAGACGGAGTCCATGCCGCATTTGGTACTGCATTGGATGGCGTCTCGGCGGCACTGAATGCTCAACAAGCTTTTTACGCGGCAAAGTGGAATGAGATTAATCCGCATCACGTAAAGATACGAATCGGATTACATACCGGCGAAGCGGAAGCGCGCGCGGGCGATTATTATGGTCCTACGCTGAACCGCGCTGCGCGGCTGATGTCTGTTGGTCACGGGGGGCAAATTTTGCTCTCAACGATCACCGCAGATTTGGTTCGCGACCAATTACCGAACGGCGCGTCCATTCGCGATCTAGGTGAGCATCGTCTTAAAGATTTGGTTCGTTCGGAACATGTCTATCAATTAACGCATCCAAATCTTCCCGCCGATTTTCCACCGATCAAGTCACTAGATTCTTATCCAAACAATTTGCCGATTCAATTGACAAGTTTTATTGGACGCGAACACGAACTAGCTGAAGTCAAAAAACGATTTGCTTCGGCTCGTCTCTTGACATTGATCGGTCCCGGCGGCACGGGCAAGACGCGGCTTTCCTTGCAAATCGGCGCCGAGCTGCTCCCTGCTTTTGCAGATGGCGTTTGGCTGGTTGAATTAGCTCCGCTTGCCGATCCATCTCTCATTATGCAAACCATTGCATCCGTGCTCGGTCTGCGTGAACAACTCGGAATGTCCCTCAACGAATTGCTCATCGACTTTCTGCGCGCAAAAAATTTATTACTCATCATTGATAACTGCGAACATCTAGTTGAAAGTTGCGCACAACTAGCTGATCAACTTCTCCATGCCTGCGCCAATATCAAGATCGTTGCCAGCAGCCGCGAAGCGTTGGGTATTTCCGGAGAAACCGTTTATCGTGTGCCGTCGCTCTCCCTGCCGAATCCGGATCAGATCACGCGCGAGGCGTTGACTCAATCTGAATCCGCACAACTGTTTATTGAGCGCGCAACAGCAGCGAATCCAAAATTTAATATATCGGATAAGAACGCCTCTTTCGTCGCT
>JBAUMB010000004.1:0-7424 GCA_049578465.1 Anaerolineales bacterium | reverse complement strand
GCATAAGGTATATATTCTGCGCGTGCAATGCCTTGTTGCATCGCGGTCATCGCCACTGAGCGGGCGACTGCGCGATGAACCGTTTTATCCAATGGGCTTGGCACCAATTCGCCGGATGGCGTCATATCTGCAATCGTCTGTGCCGCGGCGAGCAGCATCTCGTGTGTAATGCGCGACGCATACGCGTCGACGGCGCCGCGAAAGATTCCCGGAAAGCCTAATACATTATTGACCATCTGACCATCGGCAGCAAAAGCCGCGCCGCGTTCGAGCGCAACATTCGGATCAATTTCCGGATTCGGATTCGACAGCGCAAAAATGATCTGACCCTTGCGAATGAGTTCAGGCCTGATGAGTCCGGCCGCACCGGTGGTTGCGATGACGATATCGCAGACATTCATGATCTCGTTCAAACCGGACCCTCTGCCGCCGGCGGCTTCGAAATGTTTAACGGCATCCGCTGAAAGGTCCGCGCCAAGAACCGGATTGCCGGTGAGTCGCATCAACATCTTTGCAATCGCATAACCGGCCGCACCCAAACCAATCTGCCCGATGAGCGCTTTCTTGATCTCAGTATTCGTTTGACGACAGGCATTGGTTAACGCTGCCAAACAGACAACCGCGGTTCCATGCTGGTCATCGTGCATCACAGGAATATCGAGCATCTTTTGCAAACGCTCTTCGATTTCAAAACAGCGCGGCGCGGAAATATCTTCGAGTTGGATCGCTGAAAAGGTCGGTGAGATAGCGGCAACTGTGTTAACAATTTCATCAGGGTCTTTGGTATTCAATAAAATTGGGACGCCTGAAAGTCCGACGAGTTGCTCCATCAACATGGCTTTGCCCTCCATGACAGGCATAGCTGCCAACGGTCCAATATCGCCGAGACCCAGCACCGCTGTGCCGTCGGTTACGATAGCCACCATATGACTCATACTGGTATACAGCCGCGCTATAGACGGATCTTTCGCAATCTTCAAACAAACTTCAGCGACGCCCGGCGTATACACGCGGCGCAAAGTGGTCATTGAATCAATTGGGAAACGCGAGCGGATGGCGATCTTTCCCTTTTGATGAAGTTCCAAAACTTCATCCCGCACTTCGAGAATCTTCGTCCCGGGATTGAGCAACATCGCTTTGACGATTTTGTCAATCTGTTCAACATCATCGCCATAAATCGTAATATCCCGCACGACGGAACGTGAGGTCTCATTCAGCAATTGAATATCACCAACCGTTCCACCAGCGTTGGAAATTACGGTTAAGAGCCGCGCCAATTGTCCGAGCGTTTGGTCGTTTCGGACGCGCACAGTCCGGCTAATCTTTCTTTCCCAAGCCATGGTTCCTCCTTTGAATATTTAAACAACGAACGATCTACTTCAGCTAAAATATTCCTTTCAGAAACAGCAGCAAACCAACCATCGCCAGCGGTATGCCGACAATGGCTCCAATCAATGTCAGGCTGACGATCACACCAACGCATATAAAGATGATGCCAAGGATCATCGCAACGAAGCGTCCTGTCAATCCGACGATCGTGGCGAGAAGGTGCCACAGCATCGCAAAAGGCCACAGAAGGCAGGTGGCATGATGTTTATTCATTGTAGACATTTTATCTCCTATGAGTATATAGGATATACGTACTAATTTCGTTTCTGTTCCAAGTGATATAATCCGCCCATGCCTACTAAAACTAAAACTGCTAAAACGACTCCGCCGCCACCACCTGTTGAACCTGTTATAGAACCAGTAGAAACCGTAACTTTCAAACGCGGACATTTTTATTCGTTCATGGTGGTAATGGCTCTTGGCTTGGGTTTGATTCTTGGATACTCTCTTGGTCAGCGCAACCCTAACGCACAAACCAGCCAAACAGCGCAAGCCGCCCCGGCGGTTGTCCAAGCTCCGGCAGTGACACCGGTACCACTAAAATATAATATTACGACCGCTGGTTTCCCCAGTATTGGTCCGGCGAATGCACCAATAACCATTGTTGAATTCAGCGATTACCAATGTCCTTATTGCACGCAATGGCACGATACCACTTACAAACCTCTCATGGCAGCCTATCCCGGCAAGATTCGACTCGTTTATCGTAACTATCCATTGCCGTTTCATCAGAACGCATACATGGCGGCTGAAGCCGCGGATTGCGCCGGTGACCAGAACGCGTACTGGCAATATCACGATGCGCTCTTCGCAAATAATGATCAACTTAACAATCAGGCCGGCACAGTGGTCGATAATTCTTTTTATATTAATCTTGCCAGCGGACTCAGCTTGGATTCTACGGCATTTAGCACTTGTCTCACTACGGGAAAATACAAGCAAGCCGTTCAGAACGATTTGGATTATGCCAATAGCCTTCCCGCAGATAGCAATGGCGATGTGGCAGTCGGCGGCACGCCCACTTTCTTTGTCAACGGATATCGCATTGTTGGCGCCGAACCGCTTGCTTACTTTCAGCAAATCATTGATGCCCAGTTACAGACACAATAATCTGCAAGACATTGTTTCAGCTCTAAAATTTTGGGAGTGATGATGAAAAAATTTATTGCAGTCGCTGGCAATATCGGTGTGGGCAAGTCCACTCTGGTAGCCATGTTATGCAAACGGCTTGAATGGGAACCCTTTTATGAAGCCGTTGGAGACAATCCGTATCTTGTAGATTTTTACGCGGATATGGCCTCCTGGTCTTTCCATTCGCAAATTTTTTTCCTGACTCGGCGTCTACGTTCACATCATCAGCTTGCCCAGCATCCGACGTCAGTTATTCAGGATCGAAGCGTCTATGAAGATGCGGAGATCTTTGCTCAAAACCTATATCTGCAGGGACACATCAAAGAACGTGATTACGAAACATACCGCGAACTCTACGAGACCATTATTCAGGTTTTGCCTCCGCCGGATTTGGTAATTTATCTGCGGGCATCCGTCAACACCTTAATGGATCGCATCGCGCGCCGCGGCCGGGATTATGAGCGCACCATCACGCCTGAATATTTACAAGGTCTGAATGATCTTTACGAAGACTGGATTTCGAATTTTGTGCTTTGCCCGGTTCTGGCTGTCCCCGCTGATGATTTGGATTATGTCGCTTATTCGGGCCATTTGGATTTGATCATCTCAAAAGTGAATGAGAAGTTAACTGGAAAAGATGAAGTGGTCTTTGAGCCGGAAGAAGTGGCACGCGCCGCCAGTGATTGAGAAAATTTATTTTGATGTAGGTTAAATCAAAGAGCCGACCTAGGTCGGCTCTTTTTTATTGGATATCAGTTTCCGCTTTACTATTCGGATCGGGCACCGTATATTCGTTCTGTCCGGATAAGTTATTCCAATATTGTTGATTCCAAATATCGGCGCCAGAACCATTGCATTCCGCGAGTCGAAAGGCATCCGGCGCAACATCCGGAAGCAGGCAGGCCGCTCCCTGTCCGGGTTGAGGCGGCGGAGGCGCTGGCAAGGTTCCGCTCAACGCATTTTCAAATCCGGGTGTGGGAAAACATCCATCGCGCCAATCGCCAATCCCATCGCGGATACGGCACCACGAATCATCCGGTTGAAGCACGGCAGGATAGGTGAAAGCATCTTCAACCACGCCATAATTATCAACGAGACTCACCGTATCGCCGCTGTCTTCAAGCGAGAGCTGCGTGGTGGAGCCGAAAAAGACCGCGCGTCCATTCGGATTCAATTTAAGAGTCGGTACGATAAATGAACTGATACCGTTATTGGGCGTGACCGTCAATTTCCAGTTCGTGAGAGTGGCGATACCGGGTCCAAGGTTTTCGACTTCGATAAATTCATCGTAGTTATTTACTTCACCATCGCTGTTCCAATCAGAACCGGGACGCGGCAGGATTTCATTAAGGACGATCGCCGGAACCGGAGTCGGCGCGGGAGTAAAAGTGGGCTTTGGAGTTTTTGTCGGATAAGGAGATGGCGTCTCCGTTACAGTCGAGGCCCAGTTCGCCCTCCCCGGTGTGCCATGAACCGCGTTTCCACAGTTATCCGAACTGATCGAGGAAACAGATGAGGGGCCCGCAAATGTAACCCATGCAGTGGGCCCATCATAAGGGATCGGTCCACCGGGCGGATAATAACGTTCCATGCTTGCATAATTTGGAGAAGCTGATCCTGCAGGCCAATTATAATTGCCTAATATATTAGCCCAATCTATAAGTGTGCTAGTGGGACTATATAGCTCTAAATCTTGATCATAGTTTGGGAGGCTTAACGTACTGTCGTGCTGATTAATAGTAACGTTTTTAAATACAGTGCTATTTTCCGCAAGCACAAAGTAGCCACCGGCCGGGATCGTATTATTGCTTGGGTTATTCTGATCTTGTAATGCAATGGTGAAATTCCCTGAGGTGTAATAATAATTAGTGCCAATTAAATCCCAGCCGGATAAGTTTATAGGCGATGATCCGGGGTTATATAGTTCGACCCATTCATCATTCGTCGAGCATTGCGTTCCCATCCAGCCGACTTCATTAATGACGAGACTGAGAGGAGAATAAACGGGCGCCGATGTAGCCGAAGGAGTTATTGTGGGTGTTGGAGTTATTGTAGGTATTGGAGTTCCAGTAAGTGCAATTGAAGTGGCTGTAAGATTCACAGATGAGGCTGTGGCAGTGAGTCCAACTGCTGTGCCTGTGAGATTATCCGATGAGGCTGTCGCTGTTAGATTTGAGCTTTCAGTAGCTGTAAGATTATCAGCAGATGCCGTCGCGGCTGCCGCGGTTTCTGTTAATCCCGCTGCTGTACCGGTAAGGTTTGCAGCTAAAGAAGTACTAGTGAGATCAGCAGGCTGGCAACCATTAAAGGTTACATCATCAATACGCAAGGTTCCAGCGCCACTACCTGCGTTGATACCATAAATACGAAATTTTGCATTAGCATTATTATTCAAAGCTATAATCGAAGAAAAGTCAATGCTGATTTGCGATGGTGTTGAACTTTGTGGAACTGGGTACTGACCGATTTCTGTATATGGCGTTGTACCGGTTATGCTGTATTGGACTGAAGTAGTCGTAGGGCCTTTGCTACTGCTTGAAGCATAGAAACTCATTACAAGATTGGCATAACCTACAGTGCTAATATCAAATTCAAAATATGTAGTGTTCGGTGTTGAAGTAGTAGACCATCCACTCCCGCTCCATGCTTTGCCAGAATGTGCTCCAGTAGCGGTAAAACCTACTCCTCCTACTCCATTCTCTGATGCGCTCACAGTTACGTTGGATAAACTGGGAGTCGGGTTAGTGACAGTATTGGTGGATGAAATGGATTCGTTAAAATCCCATTGTGCCATAGATGGTTGGCAGGCAGGAGCATCATTTGATTTTGCAGCATTCACTGTTGATTGAGACGATAAAAAGATTCCTGCAACCAATCCCGCTAGCAGGATGAAGATAAAGAGTGTTCGAACCAAAATCTTGGAGCGATGCATCAATTTGATTTTAGCAGAGAAACACAAAAACGGCGCGAATAGAAAACCCTATCCTTTTGAAATCGACTCGGCAAACGGAATCAGCTATCTGCTTGGGTTGAAGCGCTGCGCGGTTCAATCACCAACTTGACAGCCGTCCGTACTTTGTCTTCGATTTCAACATCCACAAACTCCGGCACGCAAACCACATCAATGCCATCATTTTTTAGATAGCCGGTCGCCAGCACCAAAGCCTTGACGGCTTGATTGACTGCGCTGGCGCCGATGGCTTGCACTTCAGCGTGTTTGTGTTCGCGGATAACCCCTGCAATTGCCCCAGCTACAGCGGATGTGCGCGAGGTGGCGGAAACTTTGATTATGTCCATGTGTGCCTCCCACGAATGAAAGGGGCTTGTTACAAAAATATTGTACTGGATTTAAGAGTTAGATTCAAGCAGTAATTAAGTAGGATATGGATATCGTAATCGTAGTAGGGACTGTGGACAGTGTGGATAACATGATCTCACACTATAGGTTGTATCACGGATCGATTTTAAAACCACCTGTAGCGCTTTCGCGTCTTTCCTGACTTTTAGATTTTGTGGATAAATCGGCAAATCTTTTGCTGAAAAATTTACTTCGTAAACCTCCGTCCATATTTTGGATAATCATCAATGGTACTGCCTAAATATGGGGGTACGGTTTCAGCTAGTTTTACCCGATTTTTGCCAAAAACGGAATTACTGTCCACAGCGGATGCCGATTATCCACAGATTACCCCCTCTTATCCACAATTTGGAGTTCTTCGGGAGGACTTGTCTAGCCTAAATATGGAAGCTAAACCGCCTGAGAAGTTTCCAGCCCGTTCGCGGTTGCGATTTCGTCGAACCGGATTTCGATTTCATCCAGATAATGATCCAAATCCGAAACGCGTTGTTCAAAATTTTCGCCCAACAATCCTAATTGTTCGCAAGCGGTTTGCCAAGGTTTTGTTTGATCGCTTTCTAATACATTCGCAGACAATGTCCATGTGTGGATAAGCGGCCAAATAGATGCCAATGGAGATTCGCCTGCAATTAAAACTTCAATGGCTTTTTCATAATAATTCAGTCTTGCGGAATGAATGCTTTGATTCACTTTGACATTTTCGGATGCCGCGAGAAAAGCAGTCTTCCAATCCGGAAGCCAATTCGAAATAATCTTTGCATCGTTTACGTTGCTTGCTCCCAGCAAATGGAACAAGGTCGCTGTAAATTCTGGTCGTTGTGCGGCTTGAGCGCGCGATGGAAATTCAAGCAGGAATCGGCGTTCAGCAAGCAGACCACCGTTTAATTCAGCAACTGCATTTGCGGCGTGATAAATCGCCCGCAAAAGTTGTTTGACTTGTATCGGGCCCGCTTTATCTGCGCTGATGTCGTTCAAATCAATCCAGCCTTTGCGTGCCTCGGCTAACAGTTTGCGACAACGCGCCAAAACCGGCGCGGGCGCATGAAATTCAAACCCGGCTCTCAATCCGGCTTGGACGAATTCAAAAAATTTTTCGCGCTGATAAAGCAACGTCGGATTATACATTTCATAACCGAGGATCGGGTCAACACGCAACTCGCGCGGCGATTTGAATTCATCTTTGGAGCGATGAAGGATATCCAAATGAAAATCCGGCGTCAGCTTGACAATTTCACGCATAATTCCCGCGCGTTGAGTGTGAACAAAAACCAGATCAATATCCGCTGTGCCGCCGAAGATCGGATCTGAATCTGAAACGAGCGAACCAGTCAGATACGCGGCAACGATGTCGTGGTCGTTGAAAGCGCGTTCCTGCGCATTTTCTTTGGCGATGCGGATAAGTGATTCACGTGTGACGCGCATGTTTCCTCTTGCAGTTAATTGGATAATTTCTCGGTCATAGGCAAGCCCGGTTGAAACGGACTCAGCCTCAATGCTTCGCGGATGCGGTTCTCGATCCATTTGAGATGTTCCGCGTTTTGTATGA
>JBAUMB010000003.1:0-1841 GCA_049578465.1 Anaerolineales bacterium | reverse complement strand
TTATCAAACAGTATATGCGCGTGAACCCGGATCCGCCGCGGCGCCGACGGCTGGACTTCATTTCACCCCGCGCTTGTTGGATGAAATACAAAAGCATGGAGTAAAAATTGTGTACGTTACTTTGCATGTTGGACTCGATACGTTCGCGCCGGTCACCGAAGATAATCCGCAGGAACACAAAATTCATACTGAGTGGTGCGAGTTGAATCAAGAGACCGCGGACTTGGTCAATCAAACGAAACAATCAGGTGGACACGTGATTGCTGTTGGTACGACATCTGTGCGAACTTTGGAATCAGCGGCAGTTGAAAATCGCGAATCGCGAATCGAATCCGAATCCCGAGTATCGTCTTTTATTGGCTCAACGAGTCTTTATATTTTGCCTGGCTATCAATTCAAAATTGTTGATGCGATGATCACCAACTTTCACTTGCCTAGGTCCACGTTGATTATGCTGGTCAGCGCGTTCGCCGGACGCGAGCGGATTTTGTCGGCGTACGAGACCGCGATCGGCGCGGGCTACCGTTTTTATTCGTTTGGCGACGCGATGCTGATTTTGTGATTGCGGGAATCTTATCGAGCGTGACCCTCATCGCGCGATCTGTTTTATCGTTCAACATCATCTCGCCAAGCTCTTCGCCATAACGGATCAATTCAGGAATGTTGCCTGGAGCATCCATTTGGATGACCGTCTTGAGGTCCACTTGGAAGCGGCGAAAATCCAATTGATTGAAAAGCCTGTTGACGAGATCAACTTGTTGATCTGCGGCTGAAGTTTGAAATGCGCCAAGGATCGGTGTGACGTATGTGAGCGGCAGGAAATGATTCACTTCACCGGGTGTGATGGTATTCGGATTTCGTCCAGTGCCGATGCTGATCAGCGTGGTCTCTTCCAACTTCCATTTCAATGCAAACATGATTTCATATGCGGCGAGATAACATGGATTGCCGTAAGAGCCGACACCGCCATCAATGTAGCGTCCGTCTATGGATGGAAAATAAGTCGGCGCGGCGGCGGATGCCATCACGGCTTTGACCACGGACCAGTTTTCATAGTTGCCCTTGTATGGCTTAATAAAATGTGTGCGGCTCTCAATCACATCGAAGGTCGTGATGACCAGATCGATAGGATGTTTCGCTTCCCATAATTCAGCCATCTTTTTCTCGCCGAAATACTTAGCCAACGCTGTTTTCAACGGATGATTTGAATAGCGATAGTTGAACAGCGGCCACAATAAAGTTCGGATGCTTCGATGGAAGATTTCATTGCCGAGTTCGAGATAGAGTTCGTTGAGATTTTTCGCGTCCAATCCCAACGCCAAACCGGCCGCGATGATCGAGCCTGTGGATGTGCCGGAAGTGAGTCCCGTCCGCTCGTGAAGCGGATAGCCCAACTGTTCCTCGACCATCGAAAGTGCCTTGGTGACGAGCACGCCTTTGATGCCGCCGCCGTCAATAGCGATGGCAAGATTCTTGCGGAAAGGTTTCATACAGCCTCCTTGTTGTTTATATATAGTTTACTGAAAAACGGATAAATTTCAAGTAGGGTAGAATGGATGTATGGATTTTGATTCGCTCAATAACGAAATTATCGCCTGCCGAAAATGTCCGCGGCTGGTGCAGTGGCGCGAAGAAGTGGCGCAAACAAAACGCAAAGCGTATCAGGATTGGGATTATTGGGGCAAGCCGGTTCCGGGATTCGGCGACCCCAAGGCGCGCGTGCTCGTTGTCGGACTCGCTCCCGGCGCGCATGGATCGAATCGCACGGGACGGCAATTCACCGGCGATGGTTCGGGAAAATTTCTTTATCCGGCGTTGTATCGCGCAGGCTTTGCGAATCA
>JBAUMB010000002.1:0-7221 GCA_049578465.1 Anaerolineales bacterium | reverse complement strand
AAGGTGTAATCTAGTCATACTAACTTACTTCGCTCTTCTAACAACCTTGGAAACTAATACCACATCAAGTCCACGGCAGGTTCATGGGTGCGGGTAGCCACTACTAGTCATCCTTCGCTCGTCGTTCGCTCATCCTTCACTCATCCTATACTTGCCTTTCGTGGTTGTTATGCAGTGCGCTCAGGCGCTTATTTTGTTATCCCTAACAGCCTCGGGAACCAATACCACAACAAATCCGCGGCGGGCTTGCCGTGCACTGATGCCGATTTATCCTGCAATGCGGCGGGCGGATAAAAGCCGCGGCTCACAATCCCGCCGATCCACGGACGCGTATTGATGGCATTCAACATCGCTTCGTAAAGATCATATTGGCTTTGCAAATCAACGGACGCGGAAGATGGATTGTTCGGTTCGTTAAGGTCGAGCCAATCGAGGCATCCGCCTTTGCCGTCGCTAATACATCCTGTTTCCACGCCGTCTGCGGATGGATAAGCCAGCGCGATGATGATCGGTTTATTGATCTGCACAGGCAACGGCGAGATTTCGCTATCGAGCAATTTTCCGGCCTGATTGAGCAGGTCAGCTTTGGACGCGCCGGCTTGAGTGGCGAGTGGTGCGCTCCACAATAAATAAATCCCATCCGTATCTTGCAGGAAACTTAACGTTGTGTTTAATTTGCCGGGCGTATATGGCAACGCCCATAAAATTTTTCCGGTGAAATGCGTACGGACTTCCGTGATGATGGCTTTCCAACGCGCGTCCGCATCACTCGGCACGCCGGAAGCGGAACCGTCGCTCAATGTGCCGTTCGGCAATGCCGGGCTGATCCACGTTCCGCCGCCGAGAATTAACATCTGCGCGCCGGATTGAGTCGCCAAGTCGGCATAGTTATTCGCAAAAGCTTGATAATCGCTGAACCAATTGTTCCACCAATTCGCATCGCGCGGCGCTGACTTCCAAAAGTCATTGATGTTGGAGGTGGGGAAGTGCGCGATTGGGAAGATGCCTACATTTAAATTCATGGCGCGTGCTTGGCTGACCATGATGGCTGAATCAATCCACAACGGGTCACTGCCGGGAACCGGTGCAAATGTTAAAGGATTGCTAGTTGAAAATGTCCAAGTGGGAGTCATGAAAACCCAATTCGCTCCCAAGCCTTGTACATTTTGCAGCGCCTGCGGATAATAATAAGACCAGTTGGGACGATAGTCCGGTTGAAACTCGATGCCGCTGACGAATCCGGTCGGGCGAGCCGTAACTTGCGCGCCAGCCACGGAAGTATTGTCGGGTGCAAGCCATTGCCATGCGCTGACCGTATCTTGAATATCTTGCGGCGTGAGACTCGTTGAAACTTCATGACCAATGGCGTTTGCGCCCGCGGTCGATGAATCATCCGCGCTGTCGCATTGTCCATTGCGGCAGTAGCGATAGTGAAAGGCGCCCAGCATATCGAGCGGACTATAGAGTCGATACGCCCATTGATTGTTGCCCAGCGGCCACATCGGGATGGGTTCGGTCCAGCCGTATGGATTGAATTGGATATAAACAATGTCGCTGGCAGGCGTAGTGGACGGCACGGTCGCTTGAAAAAGAATCGGCGAAGATGCGCCTGCGTGCCAGGTCTCAACCGTATCTTGAATCGAAGTATCTTGCGCGGGAACGATCAATTCACGCAAAACAAATTCTCCGGTTGATTTATGTTCCGCGTTCAAGAATCCATCGCCCAAGGTATATTTATATTGAACGTACGCGCCGACCGGCAAACTAATGGTCGCGCTGTAATGTCCATCAGGTTGAAGCGCCATGATTGGCATACGATCTGCCACAGTGCTCAAGCCCCCATGAAGATCCGCAAATGTATTCCCTAATTCCGATAAGTTGCCCGCGATGCGAATCGGTGCGCCTTGCACGGTATCGGTCGGCGCGGTCACATTGAACGTGATCTTAACCAGCGGTGCGGCTTTGACATGAATTTCAACGGTTGTGTTTAAATTTGCCGCAACCACCGCGCCTTGTTGAAACGGTTGATATGCGCCGTCCATTGCATAAGCAACGAGATTATGTGTGCCAACCGGAAGTCCTTGCAGGTTGAAATCTCCCGCCGAATCGGTGATGGATTGAACGCCTCCAGCCGTAACCAAGATATTCGGGATGGGTGCGCCGCTGTCAGTGTTGAGGACGCGTCCTTGAATCCCTCCGAGCGGGCGCGTGTAGCTTTTGTCGCTCCAACCCTCGATCACATCGCGCACTTCGCCTTGTCCCGCTACATAATAAAGCCGATAACGAATCGGAGAGTTGAGCGCGATATCTTCATTGATCGGAACGCTGGTCTGCTGGATGTAACGATACTTGATGACTGCGTTGAGCGGCAACGGCAGTGTGGCTGTGTATGTTAAATTATCTTTGGCTTGCATAGGATAGGTGGTGGCGTTCAACGCTAAACCGGTGACTTCATCCATCACGATCATATTAAGTGATTCGCCGGGAGCCAGCGCTTCAGGCAGGACAGCGGTAAATGTTGTTTGTGCGCGCGGTTGAGGTGTTGGCGATGGAACGATCGCTGTTGGTACTAGTGTGGGTCCGGTGGGGATGCTTGGCAGTTGTAATAGAGAGGTTGTGCAAGCTAGTCCGCTCAACAACAAAATACAAATGGATAATGATACGACGAATCTATTTTTCGATTTCATTTCCCGCTTCCTTATGCGTCGTTAGAATTTGTTGCCGAATTTCGTATTGATGCTCGGCGAGACTGCCAAGCACGCCGTTGATAAAACGCGGCGCGCTATCCGAGCCGTATAATTTTGCGATCTCTACCGCTTCATTGATCGCAACCTTGACCGGCGTTTCATTTTGAATCGCAAATTCCCAGCACGAGATGCGTAAAATATTCCGGTCAATCGTCGCGATTTGATCGAGCGGCCATTCCGGCGCGTATTTTTCTATTACATGATCGAGTTGATGAATGAGGGGGAAAACACCGAAGATGATCTGCCGTGCAAACTCAGCCAAGTCATCCGAAAGCGAAGTATCCTCCAGCCGCTCGTGAAACACATCGGCTGGAGGGTGATTTGCAATATCCACTTCGTAAAGTACTTGCAGGGCCAGACAGCGCGCCCTGGTGCGGGACTTCATATTATGTCAGGCCTCTTCTGACCCCTCATAATGAATGTCTTCAATGTGAATATCAACGCGACCGACATCCATGCCGGTCATTTCCTGAATAGCGCGCGTCACCTGTTGCTGAACGTTTCGCCCAACTTCGCGAATATTGACTTCTTCTTTTACAATAATGAAAATGTCTGCTACCGCGATGTTTTCATGGATCGTGATTTGTACGCCATTATCCGCGCCGCGTTTGAAAAAGCGATTGACTCCTCCAGCGACCGGCGCCATTTCACTAACGCCTTCGACGCTGAGCGCGGCCATGCGCGCGATGGTGGTCAATACTTCGGGTGCAATTGTTGTCTTGCCGGGCGGACGAGTATAGTCTGTCATAGTTATATTTCTCCTGTCATTGCGAGCGGTTTATGCGAAGCAATCTTCTAGCTTAAATTGAGATTGCTTCGTCGCGACAAATGCTCCTCGCAATGACGCGATGTTTACATCATTGCCATGCCACCATCTACGCCAAGCACTTGACCGGTGATATATGCGGCTTCATCGGATGCAAGGAAGGCGACGGCATAAGCAACTTCTTCGGGTTTGCCTTTGCGCGCGAGCGGAACCATTTTCAGCATGGCTTCCAATGTTTCGGGCGACATGGCGTCCAATATGGTTGTATCCACAAATCCCGGCGCAATCGCATTGACGGTGATATTGCGCGAGGCAACTTCGCGCGCTAATGATTTGGTGAATCCAATTTGACCGGCTTTCGAGGACGAATAATTCGTCTGACCTGGATTGCCCATTTGTCCTGCAACGGAGGCAATGCTGATGATGCGTCCATAGCGTTTGCGGATCATATGTTTGACAGCCGCCTTGGAGCAATTGAACGTGCCTTTGAGGTTGACTGCGATCACAGAGTCCCAATCCTGTTCCGACATGGTCAGGATCAACCCGTCGCGCGTAATGCCGGCATTATTCACGAGAATGTGCAAATCCCCAAACGTCTCCAACGTGAACTTAACTAGATTCTGGGCTTCACTAAAATCCGAAATGTTTGCCTTAAAACAATCGGCCTTTCCCCCGAATTCCTGGATTTCACTACATACAACACTCTCGCCAGATTTGTCGTTCACTACCACGGCCGCGCCGCGGCGTGCCAATTCGTGGGCAATGGCTCGACCGATGCCGCGTCCACCACCCGTTACGAGGGCAACACGATTTTCCAATGATAATGTCATCGTTGACTCCTTAATTGAAATTATACATCATGGTTCGAAAAACAAAACCATAATGGTTTAGTAGTTCGAACCATCATGCTTGATACGCGGAATAAAAATAACCGCGAGTCCGCCAAGCGCAGAAATGATTCCGATATAAAGAACCGCGTCTTGCCAGAATTGAAGCGGATACAAACGAATCAATGTGTCTGAATCTGGGAACAGCCACGAGTTGCCTTCAAAGAATAGACCATGAAAACCCGCAAAGAAACTCCAGAACAAATCACCGTTTCCGCTAGCGCCGATGGTGGCGATGACTCCGATAGTAATTGCTAATGCCAGCGTGAGCCAACCGCCGCGTCTTAAGCCCTGAACGAAAGCGTCCAACCATTTCCCGCGCCAAGCCCAAATCCCAAACAGAATCAAAACCACGATGACGATGTACCAGATTTTTAAAAAGTTTTGCACCACCACTTTGACATCGTGCATGTGACTCAATTCAGGTTCGGTGAAGAGCGGCGTGCCGTCGTTAAACTTCAAATCACCGAGATAGGAAACATCGGCACTGTTGAGAAGGTAATTGATTCCCGACATTCCCCAACGCAAACGATCTTGCGTGGAGAAGCCATAAACATCGGGAGGAAAATATGGCAAACGGTATTCGATGTTGGGGAAGAGCGGTGTGAGCAAAACTCGTATGCCTAAACCGATGAGGACAAAAGGAATGAGAAGTGTAATTAGCCAGGAGATGGCAATGTATAGTTTGTTTTTCATCCGCTTATTGTAAGGCAAATCTTCTGGTTGTGGGACAATTTTACGTTCTAAAAATATCGTCCCGGAAATCCGCACTTGAAATCAGCATAAGTTCTTGTTATATTGATAAAGTGGAATATCTGGTCAGGAGGTCATATGAATAAATCGAAAAACTCTCTGGGGACAAATCAGCCTAACAAACTTCGGCGAAGACTGGAAGTCTTGCTGATCATCGCAGCGACTCTCATCCTCACGCTGACCGCCTGCGCGCCCGCGTTGACTCCAATGCCAACGGGAACATTCGTCCCAACCACGGTGGTGCCGACTTCCACATCAACAGAGATACCAGTCACCGCGACGGCGACATTGACCGTTGCACAAGAACCGCCTCCATGCACCTTCCCCTTGGCGCAGATAACAGCCACAGAATCCGCGCCAGCGAACTACACTTTTTCGGACCCACGGGTGGCGCTGACTGCTCCGAAGGGCAATCATTATCATATTGCCCAATGGCTACCTGACAACCAGCAAGTCTTGATAGCAGAAGACTTGGACGGTAGCTACGTATATCAAAATGACACCATCCCTCAGCAGTCTATTAGCCTGTACAATGCTGTGACTGGCGCGTCAAAAGTCTATGCCATCCGCCCTTACAATAACGAGCCTCCGTCATGGCAGCCAGCATTGAATGCAGTGGTGTATCGAGCGTCGAGTTATTCAAGTATTGACAAAGCCCATAACACCTGGAATTTTACCGACCAGCTGTGGGTCAGTCATGGTGACCCCAATGCCGCGCAAAAGCTGGCTGATAACTTGTCGCAATTTCCGCTTGGGGTCAGACCAGACGGCAGCGAGATGATCTATCGCTCGGACAATAAAATATCCGGGCTGGATAAATCATTGAAGGCTATTCCCTCTGTCTCCTTTGATCCGACTCAATGGGATTATGCCAAGGAACGCAGAAATAGTCGTCCTTTATCTTTCCAGATGGCATGGCAGCCGGGCACATCGTTGGCATTTTTGTACAGCCCGGCCAACGGTGATGGTGGTTACACTTTCATCCTGAATACGGATACGGGTCGGGTTTGTGAATTGAACCTTGGGGGATGGGCGGTGTTAGCACATTGGAGTTCGGATGGACGCTATCTGGCATTCGTCCGGTCAATAAGATATTTCTTCCCCACGTTTTCAGCGGACCTGACCGTGTTGGATACGATGACAGGAAACATCAAAGTGCTGAGTGTTATACCTCAAGGAATACAAGGGCACCATTTTGCAGATGATTTTGCCTGGGCGCCGGATAATCGCCATCTGGCTGTTATAGGAGCGATTGACCTATCTCCAGACACTCCAGATGAAACCGGACTATATCTTGTGGATCCAGTGTCTGGGCAGAGTATTAAGATCGATTCTACATATAATTTTGACGAACCACCAAATAGTATCGCGTGGTCTGCGGATGGTTTGAAATTAGCAGTTTTTTGTTATACACCAGGTGTGCGAGGAATATGTCTCATCACCGTTCGCAAAACTGAACAATAATCTGAATGAAACACAATAATGCTTTATTGTTGTAATCCTGAAAGTCCGCCGCTCAACGTGAAGCGGACAACCATATCATCAACGATCCATTCAATCGGCGCGTGGTCATCGGTGAAGACTTGTGTTGTAGTGTAACCGAGCTTCATATTTGCAAACGTGGTCTGCATGGCTGAAAGCAATAATGGGCTGATGTCCGTGCGATGCGAAAATGCGTAAAGATTAGCGGTGAAGTTATCAGTTGTAGTGGGTTGCTTCGTTGCGAAGATCATGGTGTTGAGTGTTCCCGGAATATCCATGATGTGAATCGATGGGAAGACCGTTGCCATTGTGGTTGCGAGTCCGTTGATGAGTCGGCGGTCGCCCGGTACGCTGCCGACGTTGATCGCGACCACGCCGTTGTCCGTCAAATGATCGTAACAGATTTGATAAAACTCCTGCGTGGTCATGTGCGGCGGAATATAAGGCGGGCGATACGCGTCCACTGCGATGAGATCATATTGATTATTGCTTTCTTCCAGATTCCAACGTCCATCGCCGATGATAACGTTTAAGTTGGGAAGATTCTCGTCGAAATATTTTTTGCCGACCTCGATAATTTTCGGAT
>JBAUMB010000001.1:0-3540 GCA_049578465.1 Anaerolineales bacterium | reverse complement strand
TTTTGCCTCCGATGGACGACTCAACTTAATGAATGCTTCCTTCGCCCGCGACAAACATCCGCTTGATGAGACCTGTGACTGTTATACTTGCCGAACATTTACGCGCGCCTATCTTCGTCATTTGATCATGGCGAAAGAGTTGTTAGCTGGAACGCTGATCTCTATTCATAACTTACGAGCTTTGATAAGATTGATGGAGCAAATCAGAATTTATATTGCAGATGGTTCGTTTGAATCGCGTACACCTGAATTGTTGAAGCAATGGTCGAATAATGCGAAAAGGATTAAACACGAAGGTCACGAAGTAAATCAAAGTTAAAAACTTTTTCGTCGTGCCCTTTGTGTACTTTGTGTTTAAAAAAGGAAAAATCTATGAACATCTTCTACGCTTTATTGCTCGGTATTATCGAAGGCTTAATGGAATTTATTCCCGTTTCATCTACAGCCCATTTGCTAATCTCTGAGCATTTTATGGGACTGGATCCAAAAGACGCAGCGCTCTTTGCTTTTAATGTACTAGTTCAACTTGGTCCAACGCTCGCGCTGATCGTTTATTTCTGGAATGATTTGTGGACGCTGATCAAAGCCTTTTTTGCAACGCCGTTCTCCACGCCGGAAAATAAACAGGCTTGGTATATCATCATCGCAACGGTTCCTGCACTAATCGCGGGTGTGTTGTTGAAAAACACCGTCGAGAGCTTGTTCCAGAATCCTTTAATGGAAGCCGCTATCCGCATGTCTGCCGCGGCGATTCTTTTATTTCTCGCCGAATATTTTGGCAAGCGCCTCCGCAAACTCGATTCGATGACATGGCTCGACGCGTTGGTGGTCGGCTTGTTTCAAATCCTGGCAGTCTTTCCCGGCTCGTCGCGTTCAGGTTCAGCTATCACTGGCGGAATGTTGCGCAACTATGATCGTCCATCCGCGACGCGCTTTGCGTTCCTGATGTCTGCGCCGGTGATGTTGGCAGCCGGTGCCTATGAATCGCTTTCGGTTTTGAAACTGCACATCCTGCATACGATCTTTGTTCCGCTGGCAGTTGGATTTGTCGTCGCGGCAATTTTAGGCTGGCTATCCATTCGCTGGCTAATCAGTTTTGTGAGCAAGAATTCTTTATATTGGTTCGCGGGTTATTGTGCCATCGTTGCGGTTCTGTGTTTTGTATTTCTTTTTGTATAATTTGTAGGGGCGCAATAACGCCCTGCGCCCTTTCAGGGTATTGCGCCCCTACTTTTCAATGAAAAAAATATTTTTTATAATTATCTTTCTGCTAACCGCTTGCGCGCCAGCGACTGGAGGTGCCACGCCTCAACTGGTGAAAGTATATGTCACTTCTGCCGCTTCATCTCGATTGACCGATTTATATAATTGCTCGACTCCCTCGACGGCGATTCTTTTATCGGACCCGCAAACGGCGGACATTACAATTCGTCTCGATCCACCCGATAGCCTTTCAACGCCCGCGTTTCAAATTGGCACCGATGATGTCGCGGTCATCGTTCAATCCCAAAATAATGTTGATAATCTGACCGCTGATCAAGTTCATTCTATTTTTCTCGGACAGGTGACGAATTGGAAAGATGTCGGCGGTCCTGATTTGCCCATTCAAGTTTGGACATACGCGCAGGCTGAAGATATTCAACAAATTTTCGAACAGAATGTAATGGAAAATCAACAAGTCACATCGTTGGCGCGGCTGGCAGTCAGCGAGCAGAATATGATTGACTCGGTTGCGAATAATTCTGGTTCGATTGGCTTTCTGCCGCGCAGTTTGGAAACAGCCAATGTGAAAAGTGTTGATCAGATCGCATCTGTGCCAGTGCTGGCAATAACCAAATCCAAACCACAGGGTGCGATGCAAGACCTGATTTCTTGTTTGCAATCCAAATAATCCCAACGGTATAATTGCAAAATTCGCCGAGGAGAGTCTCATGAGACAACCGCTTTGGATTCCATCTGATGAGCGCAAACAACAAGCCAACATGACCCGCTTTATTGATTACGTTAATCGAACCCACAATCTTTCTATAAAAAATTATGCTCAACTATATGATTGGTCAGTGACAGAAATCATCGACTTCTGGGCAGCGATGTGGGAATTTGCGGATATAAAACATTCGCGTTCGTACACTACAGTAATCGAAGATATCCATCAATTTCCAGGTGCGAAATGGTTCCCCGGTGCGCGCTTGAATTTTGCAGAAAACCTTTTGCGCTATCGTAATGACCGAGTCGCGTTTGTCTTTCGCGGCGAAATGCAAATCAAAAAGCAAATGACGTATGCTGAACTTTATGATTCAGTTGCTCGGTTGGCAAAATCTTTGCGCGAATTGGGTGTGACTTCCGGTGACCGTGTTGTTGGTTATATGCCTAACCTGATGGAGACGGCGATTGCGATGTTGGCAACAGCAAGCATCGGCGCGGTATGGTCATCGTGCGCCACGGACATCGGTCCATCTGCGGCGTTGGAGCGGCTCGGACAAGTTAAACCAAAAGTGATGTTCACTGCCGATGGTTATTTCTATAAAGGCAAAATTTTTGATACGTTGCCGCACGCGGCAGAAGTTGCCAAAGGAATCCCGTCGCTGAAAAAAGTAGTGATTGTTTCTTACACTCAAGATAAACCAGACATCGGTCAGATCCCTAATGCAGTTCGTTATAATGATTTTGTTTCCGGCAAAAAAAATCTTGAAATCCAATTCGAGCAATTGCCGTTCGATCATCCGCTTTATATCATGTTCTCATCCGGCACAACCGGCAAGCCGAAATGTTTGGTGCAGAGTGCGGGCGGCGTGCTGATCAATCACCTTAAAGAATTATTGCTTCACACTGACCTCAAACGCGATGACCGCATCTTTTACATTACATCCTGCAGTTGGATGATGTGGAATTGGTTGATCAGTTCGCTGGCAGTCGGTGCGACTATCATTCTTTATGATGGCAATCCCAATTATTCCGATGCAGGCGCGATGTGGAAATTGATTGACGAAGAAAAGATTTCCATCTTTGGATGCAGTGCCAGTTATCTGCTTTTCTTGAAGAAAGAAAACTTCTCGCCGCGCGCAGATTTTGATTTATCATCTCTGAGAGAAATTTCGCAGACCGGCTCGCCGCTTTCGGTCGAAGGATTTGAATATGTTTACAAAGAGATCAAATTCGATTTGCATTTTAATTCCATCTCTGGTGGTACGGATATCAACGGATGTTTCGCGGCGGGCAGTCCGATCCTGCCGGTGTATGCGGGCGAATTGCAAAGCGCAGCGCTGGGAATGATGATCAAATCCTATGATCCAAATGGGAAACCGATTCAAGATGAACAAGGCGAGTTGGTCTGTGAAGCGCCGACTCCTTCGATGCCAATCTATTTTTGGAACGATGACGATGGATCAAAATATCACGCCGCATACTTTGATGTGTATCCCCATGTTTGGCGGCACGGCGATTATGTTTTGATTCACTCCGATACCGGCGGCGTGACTTTTTACGGCCGTTCAGATGCGGTGCTCAAGCCATCCGGCGTGAGTATCGGTACCGCGGAGA